>JAYTSW010000404.1:0-4021 GCA_043745425.1 Sphingobacteriaceae bacterium
ACTCAAGACAAAAAAGAGGAAATCACTTTGCCTTCAATCGTAACATGGAGCGAACATATTGCGCCAATTGTTTTTAGAACCTGTACACCATGTCACCGCCCAGGTGAAGCAGGAACTTTTGATTTGTTGACTTATGAAGATGCGGTAAAAAACGCAAATAAAATAAAATTCACTACCCAAACTAAATTTATGCCGCCATGGCCGGCCGATCCAGGGTATGTTCATTTTACTGATGAGCGGGTGTTGAATGAAAATCAAATTGCATTAATAAAAAAGTGGGTAGAAGATAAAATGCCTAGAGGGGATTCACTTAATGAACCAAAAGCCCCAACATATTATACAGGTTCTTTTTTCGGCAAACCGGATATGGTAATTAAACTGCAAAAACCTGTTTCAATAAAAGGAAATGGTACAGATGCATTCTTGATGCTCAAATTTCCTTTTGAATTGCTAGAAAATAAATATGTGCAGTATGTTGAGTTTGTGCCGAATCAACGAAAATTAATTCATCACGTTAACGGTCATTTGTTAAGTTATAACTCACAAAGAGCTTTTGATTATATGAAAGGAGAAAGCATTTTACCTGATGCATCAACTAATTTTACCGATGCTTATAAAAAGATGGGATTAACTTATACCGATAAACAAAAACCTGAACTTCCCTCTTTATTAGGCAACGTTGTTTATTATTTGCCTGGATATATTCCGCCTGTGTATAATGAAGATATCGGAGGATTTACATTGCCAAAGGATGGCGTTTTCTTTTTAAAGAATATACATTATGGTCCTAGTAATAAAGATTGTTTAGACAGCAGTTACATAAATATCTTTTTCCGCAAATCGCCACCTAAGCGAATGATTTACGAAACACAACTAGGGACTTTTGGCATTTCAAAAATTGAACCTGAGTTAATAATTCCTCCAGATGAAATAAAAACATTTCATACACAAGTAACGATTCAAACAGATATTTCTATTCTCTCTGTAAATCCACACATGCATTTAATTGGAAAAAAATTTGTGGCTTATGCTTTACCTCCACAAGGCGATACTATTAAATTAATAAGAATAAATAAATGGGATTTCCGATGGCAATATTATTATACTTATTCTAATCCTGTAAAAATTCCAAAAGGTTCTGTTATCCATGTTTACGGCACTTACGACAACACGGATAAAAACCCAATGAATCCTTTTCATCCGCCCCAACAAATAGAACAAGGCGAAGGAAATGAGAGCATGCAAACGACAGAGGAAATGTTTCAGTTTATTTTTACGTACATGCCTTATAAAACTGGGGACGAGAAAATTTCATTAAATATGGAACACTGATGACACAGATAAATAAGATAAAACATGATTTCTGTGTTAATCATAAAAAATCTGCGTTCTATTTCAATAAATCAGGCCTTCTTGTTTTAGTGCGTTCAACCGATTTGTCGTAACGCCATTTTTCAATATTTTGTAAATTACCACTTAATAAAATATCAGGTAAGCGCATTTAAACTGTCCTAATGACCCCAGTAAAAGTATTGAAGGAAGGATGAAAAAATAACAGTTAAGCAAATTTTTAATCACGAATTCCAGATAAGCGGATTGTAAGTTACTTGCCAATGCTTCTTTCCTTCTGGTTTAAAATTCTGTCAATATACTTGTCTGTAGGTAGCAATGATGTTTGAATACGTTTAGCATACCTTATGCTATCAAGAATTTCTTTTTGTTTTTCTTCTATTTCGTGATTTTTTTCTGCAAGTTGATGGTTCGATTTTTGTTTTTGACGGTAGCTTCTAAAAACTATCAAGGCAAGTACTAATATTAAAGCAAATCCTCCAATAAAACTATTGCGAACAATTTTTTGTCGCTGTAGTTCATCTTTTGTTGCGAGATCTTTTTTCTCCTGCTCAGCTTTGTCTATTGTTTTTTGTTTATCGTATTCGCTCTGATATTTTTCTTTTGTAGCTAAACGACGCACCTCTTCACTACTTAACTTATCTCGTAAAATAATGTACTGCTGAAAATGATAATACGCCTCTTTATAATTACCGAGCGCTGAATCAATTTTCCCAGCAAGTCGTTCTGCATTACAAATACTTCTGACATCAAATCTTTTTTTCAATTCTGTATAAGCTTTTTCGCAATGAAATTTTGCTTTGGAGTAATTTTTTTGAACGTTGTATGTAATAGCTAATTCCAGGTTGGCCCACATAACATCAGATTGATAATTCAGAGCTTCTAATAGTTGTAATGATTTAGTCTGGTACTCCATGGCTTTTGGTAAGTTGCCCTGTAAGCGATATATAGTTCCCAGGTCTCCATATTTATTCGCTACCCAGCCTTTGTCTCCCCATTCTTGAGCTTGCGATATGGTTTTTTCAAAAAACTCTAAAGCGCGAACGTAATCCTTGTTATCTTGATACATTTCTCCAATACAGTTCAATAAGTAGCGAATGTCTCTTTTGTCTTTCTTTGAGGCTTTAGCTAGCAAAATGGCTTTGTTAAAGCAATCAAGCGCGTTGGCAACGTCACGCATCTCAGTATAGAGACGGCCAGTTTGAGGTAGAGCAAAGATCAATTGGGCCGTATCTTTTAACTGATATAAAAGATCTAACCTTTTTTTAAAGTATTGTAATGCTGTAGTGTAATCATTCTGTTCTTTATAAATGTTTCCCATTCTTCCATAGCAAGCCGCAATTCCTCTCTTGTAATTATATTTCTCTGCAGCCGACAGAGCTTTTTGACAAAAGTTTAATGCTTTTGGAATATTGCCTGAAGTGCTGTAATAAGCGCTTAAAAAACCTAATGAATTAACGATGTTGGCTGTATCTTTAATTTCTTCGTAAATAGATAATTCCTTTAACTCTACTCCAACTATTGAGGTATCAGATTTATCGCTATAAAATATTGCAATGAGGTTGTAAATTTTTGCTTTCTGTTTTAAAAGTAGCCTTCGCTCTTTGCTATTACCGGCTTTAGCTAAAATTTTATCTGTTAATTGCAAGGCAGGCTCTGCGTATTTTAAATTATCTTTTATGTCGCAAACTTCAGCCAATGACAAATACAAACGTATTCGGGCAGTATCTTCTTTGGCGGCTTGTAAAAGATTTTGAAGGGAGTCAATTTTGCGCTGCTGCCCAAAAAAACTGAGAGAACAAAGACAAAAACTTAATCCAATTAAATAATATTTTATTGTATGAAATGTCATTGCAATAAATCCGGTCTTCTTTTTTTAGTCCGCTCAACCGATTGGTCGTAACGCCATTTCTCAATATTTTTTTCGTGACCGCTTAATAAAATGTCGGGCACTTTCCAGTCGTTATATTCTGCCGGACGAGTATAAATGGGTGGTGCTAATAAATTATCCTGAAAGGAGTCTGTTAAAGCAGAAGTCTCATCGTTTAATACACCAGGGATTAATCGAATTACCGCATCACACATCGCGGCAGCAGCAATTTCTCCTCCTGATAAAACATAATCACCAATAGAAATCTCACGTGTAATAAAATGCTCGCGTAAACGCTGATCAATGCCTTTATAATGTCCGCACAACACCATTAAATTTTTTTGAAGCGATAATTGATTACAAATGCTTTGATTTAATGTTTCTCCATCCGGCGTCATATAAATAATCTCGTCGTATGTTCTTTTGGATTTTAATTCGTTAATGCAATTGGCGATGGGCTCAATCATCATCACCAATCCAGCGCCTCCGCCAAAAGCGTAATCGTCAACTTGTTTGTGTTTTCCCAAACCGTAATCTCGTAAATCAATTAAGTTCACTTCCACTAATCCTTTTTCATTCGCACGTTTTAAAATAGAATGCTCGAATGGACTCTTAATTAATTCTGGTAAAACAGTTATGATATCAATACGCATTAAACAAATTTAGAGATTTATTTCCAATTACCCTATCTGCGCAAATCAGCGAGATCTGCGGGCAAACTGACCGCTGAAAGGTGTCCAGCAGATTTCGCAGATGAACGCAGATTATTTTTTGTGCATATTGCAATAACCGCTACTGTCA
>JAYTSW010000405.1:0-4020 GCA_043745425.1 Sphingobacteriaceae bacterium
CGAAGGCACATAATAAAAAAGCCTCTCATTTCTGAAGGGCTTTTTTGTTTGTCAGTATATTCTTTTTCTTAGTTGCTAATGCTGATTTTCTTTTCTAATTCTTCGATATAAGCTTTAAAGCGTTTATCGGTGTCCATTAGGTTATTTACTGTACGACAAGCATGCAATACTGTAGCGTGATCTTTACCACCACAATGCATACCAATAGTTGCTAATGATGATTTAGTCATGTTTTTAGCAAAATACATTGCTATTTGACGAGCCTGAACCACTTCACGTTTACGTGTTTTTGATTTCATGGTATCAATAGCTAAATCAAAATAATCGCAAACCACTTTTTGGATATAATCAATCGATACTTCGCGAGCTGTACTCTTCACGAATTTATCAATCATGTTCTTAGCTAATTCTAAAGTAATAGTCTTTTTGTTTAAAGACGATTGAGCTAACAATGAAATTAAAGCACCTTCTAATTCGCGAACGTTTGAAGTAATACTGTAAGCTAAATATTCAACAACTTCTTTTGGTAACTGAATACCTTCGTTGTAAATCTTTTTCTCAAGGATAGCAATACGAGTTTCTAATCCCGGCGCTTGTAAATCTGCGCTTAAGCCCCATTTGAAACGGCTTAATAAACGTTGCTCGATGCCTTGAATATCAACAGGAGCGCGGTCAGCAGTTAAAATAACTTGTTTACCTAATTGGTGTAAGTGATTAAAGATATGGAAGAACACGTCTTGTGTTTTATCCTTACCTGCAAAATATTGTACGTCGTCAATAATCAACACGTCAATCATTTGATAAAAATGAACGAAGTCGTTTTGGTTATTGTTACGGATAGACTCGATGAATTGAGTAATAAATTTTTCTGACTGAACGTAAAGAACCGTTTTGTTTGGGTGGTGCTTTTTAACTTCAATACCAATAGCTTGTGCTAAGTGCGTTTTTCCTAAACCAACACCACCATAAATTAATAATGGGTTAAAAGCGTTTCCGCCCGGCTTTTGCGCAACTGCGAAACCAGCGCTGCGTGCTAAACGGTTACAATCACCTTCTACAAAATTATCAAAGCTATAGTTAGGATTTAATTGAGATTCAACTTGAACCTTTTTTAAACCTGGAATAACGAACGGATTTTTAATTGGATTAGCGCTCACGTCTATTGGCATAGATACATGAGGGTTTTTTAAATTGGTACTGATGTTCGGTAATTTAAAAGTAATTGGTGTTTCTGTTTTGCCTGTACCATTGTCCATTACAATGTTATATTCTAATCTGCCTTCAGTACCAAGTTCTTTACGAATCACTTTTTTAATTAGAGTGATATAGTGCTCTTCAAGCCATTCGTAAAAAAATTGAGAAGGAACTTGGATGGTTAGAATACTTTCAGCAAGCTTAACAGGTTTAATTGGATCAAACCATGTCTTGAAGTTTTGCGGGCTCACGTTATCTTTCACAACCTCTAAACAATTGTTCCAAATCTGTTCTGCTGTCTTCTCCTTCATAATTGTAAATAAGTTTTAATAGTTTGTATATAGTGTGTTCAAATGATATTAACGAGTAATTGTTTGTAAATATACATTGTTTATTTATTTACGCAACAAAAAGAAAAAAATAATTTTTTTAAAAAAATTACTTTTTTCTTGGATATTTAAATATTTTGTTTTTCCCCCTTTTGAAGTAACTTTTCCCCTCTGTGGGAGAAAAAAACATCAATACGCCCCAACCAAATTCCAGCCCAACCTACTTGTGTAATTAAAGTTTGTTTTCCGTCTGAATTTGTGGTATTTACAGGTTCATTTAGAAATGTATGAGTGTGGCCACCAATGACTAAATCGATATTTTTTGTTTGTGAAGCTAAAATCAAATCACTGATTTTAGAAGAATCGTATTTATATCCTAAGTGACTCAGGCATACAATGTAATCGCAATTCATATTATGTTTTAAATGATGTGCACTTGAGTTAGCACAATCAATCGGATTATTATACTTCACATTTCCATAGAGGTGTTTTGATACAAGTCCCTCTAATTCAATGCCAATTCCAAACACACCAATCTTTAATCCAGCCTTATTAAAAATTTTGTAGGGTAAAATTTTCCCGGATAATTCGGTATCCGAAAAATTATAATTGCAATTAAGAAACTGAAAATTAGCATGTGGCATCTGTTGAACAATATTTTCAATACCCATATCAAAATCATGATTCCCCAAGGTAACAGCATCGTAACCCATTTGGCTCATGAGTTTAAATTCTAATTCGCCATGATAATAATTAAAATAGGGTGTGCCCTGAAAAATATCACCGGCATCCAATAATAAAATATTTTCTTCCTCTTTGCGAATCTGTTTAATTACTGTTGCGCGCTTAGCAAATCCACCTTGTCCGGCGTATTTCGGGTCATTATCAGGAAAAGGTTCAATACGACTGTGCTGATCGTTTGTATAGAGAATGGTGAGTTTTTTTATTTTTTCTTTCTTCACCAAATCATTTGCAAAAGTATTAAACCCCGATAATGCAAGGGAGCCACCGGCAAAGTATTTTAAAAAATCACGTCTATTTTGAAATTTCAATTCCACCAGTTCTAAAAGGTTTAATATGTTTATTATTTTTTGTTAGTGTTTCACAGTAAACGATTATTGCGTCACGTAATTTTACGCCTGTTGTTTCATAAGAAATCGGTTTCCCAAAAAAACTACAGTTATCTCCCCCCATTGCTAAATAATCGGAAGTTATAACATAATAATCTTCATTAATGTTAAATGGTTTGGTGTAAATTAAAATATCTTGAGGCTCTTCATGTTTTACTTTCATACCCAAATTTCGACTTATTAGTTTTTTTTCTTTCATCATGGCCTTTATGCAATCTAATAATTTTTGACCACTGATTTTTAAAATCACAATCTCATTATCGAAAGGCATTAACTCAAAAATATTGCCTTTTGTAATTTCACCTGCTGGCAGATTATTCCTTAATCCGCCTCTGTTTAAAATAACAATACTATTACCAGAATAAGTTTTTTTATTAATATTAATGTATTCTTCGCTAGCCGTTAATACAAAATTCCCTAATGAAGATTCAAATCCATCACGGGTCAAAGCACTATCACTATAGGCAATTGCCTGTTTCATCTCAACATCAAGCTTAGCTTTGTACGGAAGCGTGCTTAAAAGGGCTATAGAGTCGTTTTTAGAGGTTTTTAGCTCGTAATGTATAGGTTTTACCTCTGAAACATGAAGATGTGGGGCACAGGCACTTAAAATAACCAAGAATAAACTGTATCTTAAAAGCCTTATCATTTATAAAAATTATATTTGCTATCCCGAAGGGAAGTCTTCGGCTAAAATACTATTTTATGATTAAAGCTGAAGTTAAATTAAGGGTAAGATATGGTGAAACCGATCAAATGGGTTACGCTTATTATGGAGTCTACGCCCAATATTACGAGGTGGGAAGAGTAGAAACCATGCGTGCCTTAGGCTTCAGTTATAAAGACGTGGAAGACAAGGGTATACTCATGCCTGTAATTGATTACACAATATCTTATAAAAAGCCTGCGTTTTACGACGATGAAATTACTATTGTTACCACGGTAAAAGAATTACCAAAATCGGCACGTATTGTTTTTGATTACGAGTGTTACAACACCAAAAAAGAATTATTAAACACAGGAAGCGTAACATTAGTATTTATAGATAAAGCTAAAAATAAGCCTTGTATTGCTCCTGATTGGTTTCATGATGCAGCCAAAAAGTATTTTAAATAATTGCCTTAAAATTGTTAAATTCGCATCTCTTAATTTATCATGACTATCAATACTAAAAAAATTCAAATGGTTGATCTTAAAGGTCAGTATTTGAAAATAAAAAACGAAGTTGATGCAGCCATTGCTCAGGTTATCGATACCACAGCTTTTATTAACGGCCCAGCCGTAAAAGAATTTCAGGCCGACATGGAAAATTACCTCGGAGTAAAACATGTTATTCCATGTGCAAATGGAACAGATGCCTTGCAAAT
>JAYTSW010000406.1:0-15216 GCA_043745425.1 Sphingobacteriaceae bacterium
TATAAATAACCGCTCCTCTACACAGGCTGACTTAAAGTCGCCTTAAAAAACAAAGTTAAAAAAATAAAATAATATTAGGAACTTAACACAGAATCTTTAAATAAACATTTGTGGTATAGACTGTTGAGTGTTCCAAATGCCAACTACTTGTAGTCAAACGTTAGTATTCATAAAGAAATGTTCAACCAAACCCAACGCGAAATATTAAATCAGTTTTACAAGGAGAATAATATTGGTGTATATAGCCCTATGTTGAGTGATTAGCTAAACATTAAACATATAACAAAAAATAAGAAATTAAAACAGAAATTATGAAAATACCATTTGAAACCATCGACTGGACTGGCATCGAAAAAGTTGAACACAAAGGCGAAACAGGTACTTCCTATTGGCAAACTATAGACCAACAAGGCTTACGCATTCGTATTGTAGAATATTCAGAAGGTTATCTTGCTGATCATTGGTGTCAAAAAGGACATATCGTGCATTGCTTAGAAGGTGAATTTGACAGCGAGTTAGAATCAGGAGAAAAAGTAACTTTGAAACAAGGCATGACTTATGTTGTATCTGATAATTTAAGTTCGCATCGTTCCATATCAAAAGTAAGAGTAAAATTATTAATTATTGACGGTGATTTTTTGAAATAATTTAATTATGTCGTTTGTAAATAATAAAAACTATGAGAAAATAAATTTTAAGGAAACTCCCTTAGAAACATATGAATTTGAAAATTGTAAATTCATCAACTGTGATTTTTCGAATACGAATCTAACTGAACTGAAATTTATAGAATGTGAATTTGTTAATTGCAATCTTAGTCTGGCTAAAATCAATAAAACAGCATTCCGTAATATTAAATTCAAAGATTGTAAGTTACTCGGACTTAGGTTTGATTTAAGTTATCCCTTCGGAATTGAGTTTTGTTTTGAAAATTGTATTCTCAACAATTCAACATTCTTCAAAACAAAAATTAAAGACACGCAATTTAAAAATTCACAGCTGAAAGAAGTTGACTTCAGCGATTGCGATTTGAGTAATTCCGTTTTTGATAATTGCGATTTAGCTAATTCTGTTTTTAACAATACTATTCTTGAAAAAACTGACTTCCGTAGTTCCTATAATTATTCTATAAATCCTGAAAACAACAAATTAAAAAAAGCAAAATTTTCTTTGAGTAGTGTTTCCGGACTTTTAGATAAGTACAATATTGAAATAGATAAAACAAATTAGCATGTTCCTGAGAATAGAAACTCTTCAAGAGAAAAAATTAATTGGCAAACACATGCGCATGTCGTTTACCAATAATAAAACCGCTGATTTATGGCGCAGTCTTATGCCACGAAGAAAAGAAATCACTAATAATATTAATTCGGAGTTAATTTCATTGGAAGTTTTTGATGATTTATCTTTTTTCTCTTCATTTAATCCGGCAACAGAATTTGATAAATGGGCATGTATTGAAGTGAAAGATTACAACAACGTTCCTACAGAAATGGAAAGCTTAACCATTCCTGAAAGTTTGTATGCTGTGTTTTTACATAAAGGTCCGGCAAGTGATGGTTCAAAAAATTACAATTATATTTTTGGCACTTGGTTACCTTCTTCAGAATATATTTTGGATACCCGTCCGCATTTTGCTGTTATGGGAGAGAAATATAAAACCAATAGCCCTGATTCGGAAGAGGAAATATTTATTCCTGTAAAATTAAAAAAGTAATGCCTTTCAATCTACAACCTACTCTCCAAAACGAATTAGTGAAATTAATTCCGCTAAAAGAAACGGATTTTGAAATTTTATATAAAGTCGCAAGTGATCCTTTAATTTGGGAACAACATCCCAATAAAAACCGCTGGAAAAAAGAAGTGTTTGAAAATTTTTTCAAAGGTGCAATAGAAAGTAAAGGCGCATTTTTAATTTATGATGCTAAAACTAATGAAGTAATTGGTTCTTCCCGATTTTATGATTTTAGTGAAGAGAAAAGTGAAATCTCCATTGGTTACACATTTTATGCAAGAAGTCATTGGGGTGGTAAATACAATCCAATCACTAAAGATTTAATGATGCAGCATGCTTTTCAGTTTGTAGAAAATATAATTTTTCATATCGGAGCCAAAAACATCCGCTCACAAAAAGCTATTGAAAAATTAGGTGCCATAAAAATAGCCGAAGAAGAAATAGAATATTTTGGTGAGGATAGCAATCTTAATTTTATTTACAGGATTAAAAAGGCTGTTTAACCTAACCCGCCACTTCGTGACACCCTCTCCTCATAGGAGAGGGTGTATGCCTTTGGCAGACTGGTGAGGTTAAACTTTGTGCAATTCATAAACTTTATTACCTTAGTGATAATTAACACTCTTTTATGAACGAGAAAATAGTTTGGGAAAAAATTGGTAATAATTATAATAAAGAAATTTTTAGTGTATTACACTCCGATAAAAAAGAGGTCGTAAAAAAACATATTGCTAAACATATTGGGAAAAATAAACTAGCTATTGATTTTGGCTGCGGTATCGGCTATGCTCTTCCTTTTTTAGCACCCAACTTTAAACAAGTAGTTGGTATTGATATTTCTCAAAAATTATTAGATCAGGCAGCAAAATTAAAATTAAAAAATGTTAGTCTGCACCAAGGCGACCTTACTAAAAAACTAAATTTACCAAAAGCTGATTTTGCGTATTGCTGTAATGTTGCTATTTGCGATGACAACACAAAAAATTATGCAATACTTAATACGGCTGTAAGCGGATTAAAAAAAGGAGGTTCGGCAGTAATTGTAATTCCTTCTTACGAATCCGCTTCATTATCTTTTATGCAATTATTGAAAATGTATAAAAAAGATAATATAAAAATTAATGAAATTCCGAAAGACGAACTTGATCCAAAACATTTTAGTTTGGACTGGGTTAAAAACGGAATTGTATCGATTGACGGACATCCTACCAAACATTATTTACTACAAGAACTTTATACCATGTTCAATAGCGCATATTTCTCTATAGAAGCCATAAAAAAAATTGAATTTGGCTGGGAAACAGAATTTTCATCACCACCAAAAAAATTAGGCGCTCCGTACCCTTGGGATTGGATGATTGAAGTGAAACGAATTAAATAATGAAGATGTGTTTAATGTTTTTTGTTTTAGGTCTATTGTTTTCTTGCTCACGCCTAGAAGAACAAGTTCTGCAAAAACCAATAGCTGATTCAATACTTGTTGCGAAAACATTAAACGATTCAACAGAAACCAAAATCACCTCTGAAATTACTTGTCCGAAATGCGGTTTTAAGAAAAAAGAAATGATGCCCGATGATTATTGCGTTCTTAAATACATCTGCACTAATTGTAAAGCCGTTTTATACCCCGACGAAAAAGATTGTTGTGTTTTTTGCAGCTACGGCACTTATAAATGTCCGTCTAAGCAGTAATTTGAATAATTCATCTAAAATTTTGTAATCCTTTTTTGTAAGTCTTAAATTTACATCCATGAAACAAAGAATTAAAAGGACTTACCGCGTTGCTAAATATGTTGTGTACCGACAAACCATAATAGAGCCTTTAGATAATCTTTGGACTTTTATTGGTGCCTTTTTAGGAATTGCTGCCATTGGTTTTATTCAAAGCAAACAATTTACAGAATACGATAACATTTTTTTAATTGGTTCATTTGGCGCCACCGCTGTTTTAATTTTCGGCGCTACTAATAGTCCTTTAGCTCAACCGCGTAATTTAATTGGTGGTCATCTGATTTCCGCTATTGTTGGTGTTTGTATTTATAAATTGATTCCTGATACTTTATGGCTTTCGGCCTCTTTATCCGTTTCACTCTCGATTGTGGCGATGCAAGTTACAAAAACCATGCATCCGCCGGGAGGCGCTACTGCATTAATCGCCAATATTGGTTCTGAAAAAATTAAAGCTTTAGGTTTTACTTATATACTTTCACCAGTTATGAGTGGCGTTGCAATATTGTTTATTATTGCAATGATAGTAAATAATATTCCCAAGGATAGAAATTATCCGTACAAAAAATAATTTAAATTCTTATTCCTACAATACAAACGTCATCCACCTGCTCTAAATTTCCTTTCCATTGATTAAAAACCGTTTCCAGTTTTTGTTTTTGCTCTGCCATTGGTAATTGAGAAACAGAAAGTAAAAGTTCGTTTAGTTGTTTGTATTTAAATTTTTTGCCTTTTTCCCCTCCAAACTGATCCGCAAATCCATCAGTATATAAATAAACCAGATCACCTTTCTTTGCATTTAATTCATGCAAACTAAATGAAGCTACTCTCTCACCCATCCCCACAGGCATTTTATCTTTTGTAAGTTCAATAATTTTACCTTCCGAAATAACTAAAGGCGCATTATTAGCCGAAGCATAATTCATTTTTCCCTGCTCAAAACAAACCAAAATACCATCCATACCATCTTTTTGCCCATCCTGTGATATATTTTGTATTAAACTCTGTCGAATATGATTAAATACTTCGTTTGGTTTCTTAATTTTCTTTTCATTAATGGCTTCATTCATGAAATTAATATTCATTAAACTCATAAATGCACCGGGCACACCATGACCTGTGCTATCGCATACGGCCAGATAAAATCTGTTCTCATCTAAAGTTGCCCAATAGAAATCACCACTTACAATATCTTTTGGTTTAAATAAAACAAAATGCTCCAACAAGTTATCTTGAAGAAAATTATCATGAGCTAACAATGTTTGTTGAATGCGCTTGGCATAATTTATACTGTCTACTATCGCTTTTTGTTTTTCTTCAACAATTTCTTTTTGTCGTTCTATAAGCTCATTTTTTGTAGCCAGCTCTGCATTTGCCATTTTCTTTTCTCTATAGTTCTTAAACACAAAAAACAAAGAGATCGTTACTAAAATAAAGGCAATGGTAAACGAATATCTAATTGTTTTTTGTCGTTTCAATTCTTCTTCTTTTTTTAATTGATCTACTTTGAACACAGCCTCTCTTGCTGTTTGATCCGCTCGTAATTTTTCTTCTTTAGCTTTGAATTCGGAAGCCGCAAATTTTTTCATCGATGAACTGTTATTTATACTATCATTTAACTGCAAGGTAAGAGCCTCCATATTAAATGCCTCTTTATAATTTTCGGTTTTTTGGTAATACTCAGCAATAACTACTGATAAACCTTTTATCTTCGCCTTATTGGTCAAAGTCTTTATCAGTTGGCGTATTTCTTTTTCATATGGAACTATGTCCTTTACTCTTCCTAATTTCAGGTAAGTTTTACATAAATATCCTAAAGAAGAAATTCTAATATTTTCTTCCTTCATTTGAGTCGCCGAATCTAAAGCTATTTTAAAATATTTCGCTGCTTTTTCCAGTTTGCCTTCCGAGAGATAAAGATTTCCATACACTTCCGGAATAAGTGCTTCATCATAACGTTTTCTCACCCTCTTATGAGCTTCATCTACCTTTATCATTATTTTTTCGGCTTCTTCAAATTTACTTTCATCTTTTAGGGCATATACAAGAGTAACCGCAGCAAAAACATAATTTCTGTCATCATGCCCCTCTTCTGATATCCTAATCCCCTCATAATAATATTCTTTTGCTTTCTTATAATCGTTTTGCAATTCACGATAACACTCACCAATAGAAGTATTGATATACGAAATACGCCACTTATCATTTAATATTCCGGCACTCTTCAGAGCTTTATTATAATAATCAAGAGCTTTTGAAAAATTCATTTCCATTCTGTATATCTCACCAAGGTTAGTGGCATTAAAAGCATGGCTATTGTAATTCTTTGTCTCCCATGAAATATCAACAACCTTCGCATAATAATATTTTGCTGAGTCATATTTACCCTCGTACTTATAAGTATCTGCTATAAAACCATTATTCACTGCAATAAGATTATTATAACCCGCCTTTCGCGCTGCTACCATTGCCCGCCTGCAAATAGAACGCACTGCCTCATATTCCAAACGGTCGACATGAATGGCGGCAAGATAAGTTAAACAAAAGGCCTGACGCATCTGATCGCCATTCGATTCAGCAAGCTTAAGAGCTTCATTATATATTTTTTCTGCTTCACCCTTATTCTGAGAAGCGCGTTGGATCTCAGCCGTCCAACTTAAAGCTAATGCAATTGCTCTTTTGTCGCCTGTACTCTCCGCGATGTCTAAACTTTTTTTAAGAGAAATCGTAGCTGAATCAAATTTCAATTGTTTATAGAATGATATTCCCTCATTATGCAAAGCATCTGCAATACCAATCTTATAGGAAATGTTTTCTGACCATCGCAACGCTTCCTTCCATAGTTTTTTTTGAAAAGCCGGGCTCACGTTTCTATATTCTTCAGCAAGTCTGTTCAGAATATCGATCTGTTGAGTTTCCGTTACCAAGGTTAAACGACTTTTCAGGGAATCAATAAAAGGATTGACAGAAACTGTATCAGTTACTAAACTATCTATAAAAACGTTTCCGGGTTTTTTTGTCTCTACACTTGTATTGCATGAGAAAAGATAAAGGCCGAGAAAAAGTATCGTTAAATATTTAATTATTTTCATACAACTTTAAATATAGCAATTATTTCAATTTTACTATATCTCCAGACCTAATTGGATAAATAATTCGGTACGCTCAACTTCTCTTACTTCTCCTGCTTGCATTCCTATTATATCCAGATCTTCAATATGCGTTCTTATAAGCCGTTTACAGTCATGTCTCACGGCTGAACACATTTTACGTATTTGCCGATTCTTTCCTTCTTTTAAAACGAATTCAAGCCAAGATTGTGGTAAGCCTTCTCTAAAAGTATGTCCGCGCTCTGGTAAATAGGTTGGCTTATCAATAATATTAACTTCACATTCTTTAGTATGATATAGTCCTTTACCCTTCACTAAAATATCAACTCCCGTTCTCAAAATATTTAGTTTTTCTTCATTAATTACTTTTTCAACTTGCACGACGTAACGTTTTGAACGTTTTTTATCCGGATGCATTAATTTTCCAACCAAACTTTTATCTGTAGTTAATATTAATAAACCTTCGCTGTCATTATCTAATCTTCCTACTGCATTAGTTCCTTCCGGGAAATTATATTCTAAATCGCACAACAATCGTAATTTATGTGAGCTTACAAATTGCGATACCATTTTGTAAGGCTTATATATTACAAAATAACGCAGCTCCATTATTTCGAAGGTTCAGATTTATATCTGAATAATTTTAAAGAAAGAAAAGTGGCCGTAAAACCAACAAGAGCTGCGATTACAGATAATACACATGCGCCAATTGTATAAACATAAATATTATTTAAGCTCTCTATGCTCAACATATGACTAAATGTGATATGCACCTGTTGATTCAAAACCAATTCACCTGTTTTTATACTTCCATATAAAATAAATGGTATCATTGGCGGAACAGAAATTTGCGCCGTTAAACCAACAACTACTTTATTCAATTTTAAGAAGTGAGCTGCCACCAATGCTAATGCAAACTGAAATCCCCAAATAGGAACAATACCAAAAAATAAACCAAGTGCAACTGAACTTGCTTTACGCGATGGGCTCTCGTGCTTGGCAATAATTTCTTCTTTCCATATTTTTTTTATGTTAGTCCAAGTAAATTTGCGAATCAACATTACAGGTTTCCAGAATAACGCTGTGAGAATTACCAAATATGTATTTAAAAAACTAATGCGTGTAAAATCTTTTCCCGGACGAAAATGAGTTACTCTTTCGCCTTGCGGTGCGTAATATACATTTACAGGGACAGAAATAACAGGGATGCCACGCCACGCCGATTTCACAATCACTTCAATTTCCAATTCAAATTTAGTAGTGAACAACCAAATCTTTTTTAAACGCTGAACAGGATACAAACGATAACCACTTTGCGTATCAGGCAAACGAATACCTGTTTCTATCCAAAACCAAAAATTACTAAATTTATTTCCGAATGTACTTTTGCCTGGAACATTATCAACCGCCATATTACGCGCTCCAATAATTAAACTGCCGGGTTGCTTTTCAACTTCATTTAAAAACTTAATAAAATCTTCGGGATAATGTTGTCCGTCGCTATCAATACTAATTACATTCTCAAACCCCATTTCAACAGCTTTTTTAAATCCGTTACGCAAAGCCATACCTTTGCCTTTGTTTTGGAGATGCGTTACTAAAATAAGATTTTTGAATTTTGAAATAATTTCTGCAGTTCCGTCTGTAGCGCCATCATTCACAACCATTACTTCATCACAATACTCCAATGTTTTTGAAATAACTGCTTCTAATGTTTTGGCATTATTGTATGTAGGAATAAGCACACAGGTTTTAAGTGCTTTGAACTTAGCTTTAGTTATTTCATTATCCTGCATTAATTAGGGCTAAAATTACGAGAAAAGATTCTATTTCTCGTCGACACGCAATACATTATTTACACCTTTTACTTTTTTAAGTTTGTCCATTAAATGATTAAGATGTTTGGTGTCGTGTACATAAACCATAATAGTTCCTTCAAAAATACCGTCATCGGTATCAAAACTAATGGAACGCATGTTTATATTATTTTCGTTGGAGATAACTTTTGTGATATTGTTTACTATACCCAATTCATCTGTACCAATAATTTTAATGCCTGCTAAGAAGGAGATTAAATGTTCATTCATCCATTTAGCCTTCACTACGCGATACGCGTAATTAGAAAGTAATTTAACCGCATTCGGACAATTTACTCTATGAATTTTAATACCCTCACCCACAGAAATAAATCCAAACACGTCATCACCGGGAATCGGATTACAACAGCTTGACAATTTATAATCCAATTTTTGTAAATCATCTCCAATCACCAACATATCACTCGTACCACGAGCGCTACTTACTAGTTGCTCAATTTTTTTTGATTCTGATTTACGTGGTGGTGATTTTTCGGGATTTTCCTTGTGCTTTTGAAATTCTTTTATCTCTTTCGTGTCCACATTTCCTAGAGCCGCTCTATAAAATAATTCCGAAGAATTCGGCAAACGTAAAAATTTAAAAAAATCATTAACGTTCTGCAAAGTGAAATCCATTTTACATTTGTAAAACTTTTTTTCCAATAGCTCTCGTCCACTATCTGCTACTTTCCTACGCTGTTCCTTTAAGGCATTTTTTATTTTCGATTTGGCACGCGCTGTAATTACATAACTAATCCAATCGTCTTTTGGTGTTTGTTTATTGGAGGTTAGAATTTCAATCTGGTCGCCACTTTTAATTTCATAACTTAGTGGCACTAATTTGTGATTTACTTTTGCACCAATGCAATGCTCACCAATTTTGGTATGAATATCAAATGCGAAATCCAGAGCAGTTGCGCCACTTGGTAATGTTTTCATATCACCTTTCGGTGTAAACACAAAAATCTCGTCGCTAAATAAATTTAATTTGAAATCATCTAAGAATTCCAATGCATTTGCATCAGGGTTTTCTAACATCTCACGAATTTTTCTTAACCAACCTTCTAAATTATTTTCTTTTTCTGCAGCTGATTCTTTGTATTTCCAATGCGCAGCATAACCTTTCTCAGCCAATTCATCCATACGAACCGTACGAATTTGCACTTCCACCCATTTACCATCAGGACCCATTACCGTTGTATGCAAACTTTCGTAACCGTTACTTTTAGGTGTGGAAATCCAATCCCGTAATCTATCAGGACTCGGATGATAAAAATCCGTAATGATAGAATACACTTTCCAACAATCTGATTTTTCCTGTTCTAATGGCGTATCAATAACAATACGAATTGCAAACAGATCATAAATTTCTTCGAAGCTTACGCCTTTGTGTTTTATTTTATTGTAAATGGAGAAAACAGATTTTGGTCTGCCAAATATTTTAAAATTAAATCCTTGTTCTTGTAAAATTTCTTTTAGAGGCTCTATAAATTTAGTGATGAATTTTTTTCGTTCCGGCTCGGTTTCCTCGAGCTTGCTTACTATTTCCTCAAAGCCCGTTTCATCTGTATACTTCAACGATAAATCTTCCAACTCCGATTTAATAACATTTAATCCCAAACGATGAGCCAGTGGAGCGTATAAATACAAAGTCTCGCTGGCAATTTTCATTTGCTTATCGCGCTTCATATGCTCAAGTGTGCGCATGTTATGCATACGATCGGCTAATTTTATCAGGATAACTCGTATATCCTCAGCCATTGTTAAGAGTACCTTTCTGAAATTCTCTGCTTGTATAGAAGAAGACTGATCTATTACACCCGAAATTTTAGTCAAACCATCAATAATAGCTGCTACTTTTGGCCCGAATAATCCTTTAATATCTTCTAAGGTAAGGTCAGTATCTTCAACAGTATCGTGTAATAAAGCACAAACAATAGCAGTGGCACCTAAGCCTATTTCTTCAGCACAAATATGAGCTACCGCAATAGGATGGTAAATGTAAGGCTCACCCGATTTACGACGCATTTCTTTGTGCGACTCCACAGCTACTTCAAAAGCCTTACGTATCATTTCCTTATCGCCTTTTTGAAGGCGGCGCTTACAAGCTTGGATAAGGGCTTTGTAGCGGTTTAGGATTTCTTTACGTTCAGCTTCAAGATCGATTTGCATAGGAGGACAAAATTTGAATGATAAATACCAAGTGTATATATAATTTGTCAAATATGCTTGTTCTTTTTCATTAAAGCGTCGTTAAAAAATTGTTCCGTAGCTTATGCTATGCAACAATTTTTAGCCTAGCCTTAATAAAAAATAACTTCACATCTTTAGACCAAATTATATATACATTTGGTATAAATTTACAACCAATTCCAAATATATAAAAACTGAAAACCATTTTTCTATACATATATTACTTTTTTCGCTCTGTTTATTACAGGGGTTTGTTTAAAACCTTCCGAATGTTACGACAAGAGGGCTATTACGAACGACTGTTTGGCATTAAGACCATGCAGATAAAAAAGTCGGACGATTTAGATAATTTTCATTATCAGGGCGCCAGCTACATGATATTATTAGAGTTATTCAAAAAGCTTCCAGACACACTCAAAACTAAAAATTTTATTGACATAGGAAGTGGAAAAGGCCGTGCTCTATTTTGCGCAGAATACTCGGGTTTTAATACTTTAATTGGTGTTGAACTGGATAAAGAATTAACTGATGTGGCGAACGAAAACGTAAAACTGTATTTAACAAAACGTAACGAAAGCAATTTTAAATTTAGTTGTGAAAACGCTTTAACATACCTCATCCCAGAGAACTCCGCAGTCTTTTATTTCTTCAATCCCTTTTCCGAAAAAATTATGGAAGAAGTAAAAAATAATATTACAGCTTATCAGGAAAGAACCAAAACAGAAGTGTACATTGTTTACGTAAACCCACAATTCAAAAACGTGTGGATAAATTCGGGGTATGATATCTATCATACTGAGGGCAACAGCAGGTACACCGAAGCCCTTATTTTCTTGAGGAAATAGTATTAAAAATATTTCGTATCTTTGCCCAATGAAAAAGCATCAACCCATCCGATTCGCAACCAGTAGCAAAGGCAACGAATTTTTTTCAGCCTTACGTCAAAGAGTTGACAAACATTTTAAAGACAAAAATATTTCGAAGCACGCTAATGCAACAATGGTTATCAAGACCATTATTTTATTAACCGCTTATCTAGTTCCATTTGCGTTATTTTTATTTATGCAACCAACATTTTGGATGTCGATGTTATTATGGACCATCATGGGCTTTTCTTTAGCAGGAATTGGGATGAGTGTAATGCATGATGCAAATCATGGTGCTTATTCATCTAACAAAAAAATAAACTCGCTTTTAGGACACACTCTTAATTTATTGGGCGGTTCTGTATTTAACTGGAAACTACAACACAATGTACTTCATCATACGTATACTAATGTTGTGCATATGGATGATGATATTGATGATAAATTAGTATTGCGTTTTTCTCCACACACTAATGTAAAATGGTATCATAAATTTCAATGGGTGTACGCATTCTTTTTTTACGGCATTTTAACTTTGTACTGGGTGTTATTAAAAGACTTTATTCAATTTATTAATTACACAAGACGGGGCGTTAACCCGAACACAAAAGCACAAAACAGAGTTACGTTTGTAAAAATGACTTTGCAAAAAATAATTTACTTCATGTATATTTTGGTTTTACCGATTGTTGTTTTTCATGTTCCGGTTTTACCTTTGATATGTGGATTTTTAATCATGCACTTTATTGCCGGATTGGTATTAACTACTGTTTTTCAATTAGCACATACGGTTGACGGCACAACTTATCCTTTACCGGATGAAAACAATACTATAGAAAATAATTGGGCTATTCACCAAATGAATACCACCATTAATTTTTCAAGAAAAAGCAAATTGATTTCGTGGTACGTTGGTGGATTAAATTTTCAAGTGGAGCATCATTTGTTTCCTCTTATTTGTCATGTACATTATCCTGAAGTTGCTGAAATTGTAAAAGCTACAGCTGAAGAATATGGCGTTCCATATTTAGAAAACATTACTTTCAACGATGCGATGAAAGCCCACTTGGTTGCGTTACGTAAATTAGGAAGACTACCTGATATTAACGAGGCGTTGGCCTAATTTTCTACTATCAAAAATTCAGTGCGCCTGTTTTTTGCGCGGCCATTTTCTGATGTATTATCGGCTATTGGCTTACTCGGACCAAAACCTTTTGCTTTAATTCTGTCACCATGAATTCCGAAACTTTCTAATGTTGCTTTAACAGTGAAGGCACGATTAGCAGATAAAGCCTGATTAGCCGCAGTTCCACCAACATTATCCGTGTGTCCTTGTATTTCTATTATCATTTTAGGATTCTCTTTTAAATAGTCGGCAAAGCTTTGTAATACCTTTTTCGAATCTTCCCTTAAATCCGCACTGTTACTATTGTAATAAATATCATTAATCACAAATGAACTCCCCACTATTGCCGAATCCATTACTATTTCAACTGGTTTTCCGGGATTCCCAAGACCGGCAGGATTTTGCACATCCATTAAAGCAGAAGCATAGGCAAGACCTTCGCGTTTAATCGTTACCACAACCTTCTCGTGTTTTTTCGAGTTAATTGCAAACATAAAATCACCGCTTGCCGAATCCACTAATGCTTTTATTTTTTCATTGGTAACTAGTGTTGTTATTTCAACCTGCGCACCGCGAATGGGTTCTCCGTCTTTATCTTTTGCTTTTCCGGCTTTTAAGGTCATCTCTTCCGGCTGTGCTTCTTTGTAAAGTGGAAACGAATACAAATCATAACGGCCCACGCCTTTCCCCTTTACTTTTCCTTCATCAAACGAAACGAAATAACCACTCTGTGCATCCGTACTTACAAAAAAACCGGTATTGTCATTTTCATCGTTAATTGGCTTTCCAATATTTTTTGCTTCCAACCACTCCCCTTTTTCATTTTTACGAATGTAAAATATATCGTATTGTCCGAAACCGGGATGACCTTTACTGCTGAAATAAAGTGTTTTGCTATCGGTATGAAGAAAAGGTGTTTTTTCATCACCTGCTGTATTTACATTTGGTCCTAAATTTTGTGCAGGGCCCCAAATTCCTGTTTTAGGATCTTTTTTTGATTGGTATAAATCGATTCCACCAAATCCACCTTTTCTGTCGCTCGCAAAAATAATTGTGTTACCATCCGCCGAAACAGTTGGCTGAGAATCCCAAAAAACAGGATCGTTAAAAGGAACTTTGCTAAACGGCTTCCATTCGTCATCAACATTTTTACTCACGTAAATATCACAATTCGCCTGCGCTCCGCCTTCTTGTCGCATCATGGCGAAATATAAATATTTATTATCCATAGTAATAGTACAGCCACCCTGATTATCACTAGTGGCATTAAAAGGCCATGGCATTTCCTCTCCTTTGCTAAATACACCTGTATTATCTTTTACAGCACGTAAAAAAACTTCCTGCTCTTTATCCGTTTGATCATAAATAACATTTTTATTATTGATTGGCATACGTCGCACAAACAAACAATTTTTATCATCCGGAGAAATATAAGCTAAATACTCATCTCGCTCGGTAGAAACGCCTTTTACAACCGTTGGATTAAACGGCACAACCAATTTATTTAATTCATTTTCTGTTTTTGCAGATTTCACCATTTGTTTTGCGTTATATAATTCTGCATTATAATCTTTTCCGAATTTTTTTTCGTCGTTACTTGTGAATTTTATGAATTTATTGAGATACTTAATTGCCGAATCGTTTTTAAATTCTTCATAATAACCAAAACCAATGTAGTAGTAAGGCTCCGAATGTATATCCGGGCAACTTGCAATCGCTTTCATAAAATACTGACGGGCGGCCGCAAAAGGTTTTTCTTCCAATTTTAAATGCACAATAAACTCAAAACCCATTTTCAAATTCGCCTCCGCAAAATCAGGATCTTCTTCTAAACATTGTTTTAAAAATTTTAAACGCTCTGGCTTTGGCGTTTTGCGGTCGGTGCCCTTTAAATATAATTTCTCGAGTTTTTTATCAATTTCTTTGCAAAACTTTTTCTCTCCCTCTTCTTCATCTTGTGAAATGAGAGGAAAACATAAACAAACTAATAAACCAAGCAAAAGACGACGCATACTTACAAACATATTATAAGCAAATTTAGTGCTAAGGGTTACACTTTAACATTAATTTATAATTGTTTGTTTACCAAAAGCTGTTAAAAACGGGTTATATCTGTTTATATGTTTATTATGCCATGATAAGTAAGCCATGTAATTTTAATTAAAATTAAAAACTATGATGACTTTTATTGAGAACTACTGGTGGACGATAATCCCGGTATTTGTGTTGGTGTTTTACAGGCTATTTTTCAGACTGTTTGGTATAATTATCATACCTGAAGATAAGATTGGTTTAGTAACCAAGAAATTTGTTTTGTTTGGGAAATCAGAGTTACCTCCCGGACGTTTTATTGCTATTGAAGGTGAAGCTGGATTTCAGGCACAAACTTTAGCGCCAGGAATTTATTTCTGGAAATGGATTTGGCAATTCGAAATTACACAACAGCCTTTAACCCTCATTCCTCAAGGAAAAATTGGTTTACTGGTTGCTAAAGATGGTTCAGAATTGGAAACAGGAAATATTTTAGCGCGTAAGGTTGAATGTGATGGTTTTCAGGATACCGTTGCCTTTTTAACTAAAGGTGGTCGCAAAGGTCGCCAAA
>JAYTSW010000407.1:0-15039 GCA_043745425.1 Sphingobacteriaceae bacterium
GTGCGCCATCACCTGCATTTACAATTTTTGCTTTTACTTTTTTTGCTAAAAAAACAGCTGCACCGGGATTGGCATGGCGCATCACTACCATATCCACTTTCATGGCTAAGATGTTGTTTACTGTATCTACTAAGGTTTCCCCTTTTTTAACGGATGAGTTAGAGGCTGAGAAATTGACTATATCTGCGCTTAAGCGTTTTTGTGCAAGTTCAAACGATAAACGTGTCCGGGTTGAGTTTTCGAAAAATAAATTAGCAATCGTTATGTCGCGTAAAGAGGGTACTTTTTTGATGGGGCGATTAATAACTTCTTTGAAATTCTGAGCCGTGCTTAAAATTAATTCAATGTCAGCTTTGGTGATGTTTTTGATTCCGAGGAGGTGATTGACACTGAGGTGGCTCATTCTTTTTTGAAATGTTTTATTTCAAAAACTAAAGGTAAGCAAATTTCTTGAACTGGGAAATTAAATTTATAAGTATCGCTGAGTCCCTACTCCTACGTGGTGTGCAGCATGTCCGCAAATGGCGTAACCGATGGTATTTACGGTAACATTGCCTAAACTTGTTTTTCCGGTTCTTTTAAGAACAGTTTCATCAAAACTTTCAAATAAAAGGGTAGTTGCTTTACGAATGGCTAATAATTCTTCAATAACCGAATTCAAGCTACGTTTATCGGCATTTGAATTCTTAGCGTAATCATCTTCTTCAAAAGGTAATGGTTGTTGCGCATCGCCTCTTGCAAAACGTAAAGCTCTGTAAGAAAAAATACGCTCTGCATCCGAAATATGAATGATTAATTGTTTAATCGTCCATTTTCCTTCTGCGTAAGCGTAATCGCCTTTATCTTTGGGAATTGATTTTAAAAAAGAAGTTAATAGAATGGTATTAGCTTCTAGCGCTTTTAAAACGTTGTCTTCTTTTGCTTTTGAAATATAAGTTTCTAAAAAGGCGGGGTAAGTTCCTGATTCGGGACGCATGGTTATTTATTTAATAAAGTGATACGGTCTTTACCATCTAATTCTTTCCATTCTACTTTCACATTCTGGCTCTCAATAGAATCAATCACCATGCCTATGTATTTGGCTTGTATAGGAACATTGCGTGAAAAACGACGATCGACCAATACCAATAACTCAACATCCTTAGGGCGGCCGAATGCAAGCATAGCATCTAAGCCTGCGCGGATAGTGCGGCCGGTAAAAAGTACATCATCCACCATGATGACATTTTTATCTTCAATAATAAAATCAATAGTGGTGCTATTGGGAATTAATTCTTTTTTACGAAAATCATCACGGAAAAAAGTAATATCAAGGTTACCGCAATTTACTTTTTTATTCTTTAAAATTTTACGAAGCTCGGTGCTGATGCGATTAGCTAAATAAATACCGCGAGGCTGCAAACCAATAATAACAGTGTCCTTAAAGTCATCGTGATTTTCGATTAACTGATGACATAACCTTAAAATGGTTACCTCAAATTGTTTTCCGTCTAATATTACTTTTGGTTGTACTGCCATTTGTGATTTTAAAGATAATAATTTTAGCCACAGATTTCGCGGATTTGCACGGATTTTTTTATGCTTTTATATCTGTATTAATCTGTGTCATCTGCGGCTCTTTCTTTCTCTCCCCAATTTGTTGTCTCCACATAGCGTAATAGAGGCCTTTTTCGTTTAACAAGTCTTCGTGTTTACCTTGCTCTATCATTTGGCCTTGTTCTAAAACATAAATGCGGTCGGCATGCATAATAGTAGAGAGGCGATGAGCTATAAGGATAGTAATTTGGTCTTGTTTAGAGGAAATATTACGTATGGTTTTTGTAATTTCTTCTTCGGTTAAAGAATCTAGTGCAGAAGTAGCTTCATCAAAAATAACAAGTTTAGGTTGTCGCAATAAAGCGCGAGCAATTGATAAACGTTGTTTTTCTCCGCCAGATACTTTTATGCCACCTTCACCAATAGTTGTGTAAATGCCTTTTTCGGCGCGTTTCAATAAATTCTGACAAGCGGCTTTATTTAATACATCATTAATTTCTTCGTCGGTTGCATTTGGTTTTACAAACAATAAATTATCTTTTATCGTTCCTGAAAACAATTGTGCATCCTGTGTTACAAATCCTAATTGGCGGCGTACTTCATCTAAATTAACATCGTTAACACTGATGTTATTATAAAATACGGAGCCTTGAACCGGACGATAAAGCCCAACTAATAATTTTACCAATGTAGTTTTACCGCTACCACTTGGTCCGACAAAAGCAATAGTTTCTCCTGCTTTTATTTTAAATGAAATATTATTCACGGCATAACTCGCTGTGCTTTGGTGTTTGAAAGTTACTTTATTAAATTCTAAGTTATTAATAACACCAATAGGAGTTGGCTGTGCGGGTACGGGTTCTGATTTTGAATTTATTAATTTTTCAAAATTATCCATGCTTACTTTGGTCTCGTTGTAAACGGTAATAACGTTACCCAATTCCTGCATCGGATTAAAAATAAAAAAAGAGAAGAACATTAATGTAATTAAATCTCCAACTTTAATAATGTCGTTAAACACAAAACAATACAAAGCAAAAACCAAACTCGTACGCATTAAATGTACTACTGTTCCTTGTATGAATCCTAAACTGCGAATAAAACGAACTTTTTTTAATTCGAGTCCGAGAATTCGGATGGTGGTATTATTCAAACGTTTTACTTCTTGGTCGGTTAGGCCTAAACTTTTTACTAATTCAATATTGCGTAACGATTCTGTTGTTGCGCCCGCCAATTGCGTGGTTTCTTGTAATATTTTTTTAGATACTAGTTTTATTTTCTTTCCTAGAAAAGAAGAGATGATACCAATAACAGGAACGGTTGCAAGAAACACCGGTCCCAATAACCAATGAATATTAACGGCGTAAACAACTACAAATGTAACCCCTACTAAAGATTGAAACACCAATGAAATAAAAAGTGTAATAAATTTTTCGGTATCGGTTTTTACTTTTTGAAGTTTGCCTAAAGTTTCGCCGCTGCGCTGGTCTTCAAAATCTTGGTAGGGTAGTGATAGCGCTTTTTTAATGCCATCGGTGTACATATTTGTTCCCGAACGTTGAATAACAATATTTGTAAAATAATCCTGAAAGTTTTTTGCAATACGCGAAATCATTGCCGCCCCAATTGATAATCCGAAGAAAAATAAAATAGCTTCTGCAAATTTTCCGAAATCGTTTCCGTACTTAGTATGTGCGTCACCAAAATTATTAATCAGTTTTCCTGTAATTATAGAATCGCATAATGAAAAGCATTGGTTAATAGTAGCAAGCACCAAAGCGAGCGCCAGCAACGATTTATGTTTTTTTACGTACTGAAAAAGTAATTTCATTTAATTTAGATCAACTTCATAATTCGATAACTCACCAACTCACCAACTCACCAACTGTTCTTATTGTGCATTCCAACCACCATCAACAGGAATTGCAGTTCCCGTAATTGTAGCTGCATTATCGTCTGCTAATAGCAAAGCAGTTTGTCCTAATGTTTCCAACGAAACAAATTCTTTTACCGCTTGTTTGTAAAGCATTACTTTATTTATAACATCTGCTTCACTCATGTTATGTGCTTTCGCTTGATCAGCAATTTGTTTTTCCACTAAAGGAGTTTTTACATAACCCGGACAAATTGCATTTGCATTAATATTAAACGGCGCGCCTTCTAATGCAATTGTTTTTGTGAAACCAACAATACCATGTTTGCTCGCTACGTATGCACTCTTAAATTCTGATGCCACTAATCCGTGAGCAGAAGCAATATTAATGATACGACCGAATTTGCGTTCTTTCATTCCTTTCCAAACAGCTTTTGTTAAATGAAAAGCAGAAGTCAAGTTAATCGCGATGATTGCATTCCATTTATCTTCCGGAAAATCTTCTATTGGAGAAACGTGTTGTATGCCTGCATTATTAATCAATACATCAATTTTTCCGAATTTTGCAACAGCATCATCTACCATTTTACGAAGTTCTTCAGGCTTCATCATATTAGCATTTGAAAACATAACACCAATACCAAATTCTTTTCCAACACCATCGGCAATTTCTTGTCCGTTTGGTTCTAATCCGTTAAATACAATATTATATTGTTTTGTTTTTGCAAATTCACGAGCTATACCTAAACCAATACCACTGGTGCTACCTGTAATTAATGCTGTTTTCATAATGATAAAATTAGGCTACAAATATAACCATTATTTTAGTGGGCAAGAATGCTATTTCTTGAGGGGAAGGACGAAATTCTTCTCGAATTCTACTGTAAAATCAGATTTATCGTAAACGATAACATTTTCTTTATAATCAAGGTGCCCTTTGGCTTGGATTTCAATTTTGTATTCGCCTGGTTCTACAATAAAAATATAACGGCCTGTTTCTTTATTTACATCTTTTGTTTCTATCAAGGTATTTGTTTTAGCATCACTAATTGAGATCTCAGCAACTATTCCCACTTTTGTACTATCACTAGATCTTACGTTTCCTACCAAAGCCGTAAATGATTTTTCTTCGTCGAGAAAAATAACTTTATAAATATCAAGATCACCAAATCCTTCTTTACGATAAGCCGAAATGTATCCATCGCGGTTATTCGCTGCTAAAGAGAACATCATATCATCATCAGGGGTATTTAAAGGATAACCTACATTCACAGCTTCTCCCCATTGTTGTTTCGCTTCATCCCATTTTGATTTGAAAATATCATAACCACCCATGCCGGTATGACCTTGTGATGAGAATGAAAGCATTTTCCCATCTGCAGAAATTAAAGGAAATCCTTCGTTGTATAGCGTGTTAATATTTGGTCCAGCATTTTGTGGAATACCCCATTCGCCATTGGGTAATTTTTTTGTGAAATAAATATCAGCTTCACCGAAACCTTTTTTACGTGAAGAAACAAAAAACAAAGTATTGCCATCGTCACTATAACTGCCTTCACGTTCTTGTGCTAATCCAGTATTAACGGGTTCGTTAAAAAAAGCAGGCTTTAGCCAACTTTTATTTTTCTGCATTTCGCTGTGCATAAGAGCGCTTCCGTATTCTGCATTTCCTACATAAAGAATCATTTCTTTTCCCGAATGACTGAGTCCAACTACTTCATCATCTTCGCTAGTATTTATGGGGCCAACAATAGTTTTTGCTTTTTGCCATTCACCTTTTTGTACTTTAGAAACAAACACATCAGAAGAAAAATAGCCAGCCATTGTTCTCAGGCTTCCCATACATTCTTCTCTACGTGTAGTAAAATATAATGTGCTTTGATCTTTTGTAACAAATGGATAATAATCAGCATATTTTCCATTTACATTCGCGCCAAGATTCTCAAACTTAACATTAACGGGTTTTTTCATTAGAGCTTTCGCGTTCTCACAACTTTCAATATAATGATCAACGAGAGGGTATAGCTTGGGATTAACTTTTTCTCTGTATTTACCATACAAAGCAACGGCACTATCAAACTGATATAAATTCTGACAAATAGTAGCGTAATCTAAAATAAATTTATCATCGAGGTTTCCTAGGCCATGAAGCACTTTCAGATAAGGAAGAGCTAAAGATTTATCCCCGTGAATATTAAGAATGCAAGTAATGATATTTCTTTTTATGATAAGATCATTCGGGCGCTTGCCTTCCAGTTTCTTATATTTCTCTAAAGCCTGAACATAATTAAAAGCCAAAAAATCTTCATCTGCTTTCGCTAATGCTATGTCGGTTCCGCTTTGCGAGAATAAAAAAGAGGGCACCGATAAAATCAAAAAACAAAAGATGTAAACCAAGGGTCGGTTCATGGGATTTCCTTATATCGTTTAATCAAATGTAAAAAACGAAATGGTAATTCCTAAACAATTTGAAAGAAATTATGAGAACACTCTTAAAGAATTGCCGCTGAGAGAGGTTTTATAATCCTGAAGGGATGTTACCGCCGGCCCCTGAAGAACATTGCCATTCGCATCATAAGTGGCTCCGTGATTCGGACACTTAAATGAATTGGAAGCAGAAACATAATTAATAGTTGTGCCTTCGTGAGTGCATGCAGAATCAATAGCAATATAGGAACCACCCATAGTGCGCGCTACAATTACACCATCATTAACTAATGCGCCGCCATTAACTGATAGTGCACCAGAAAAAATATCCAATGTAAAATCAATCACACGTGGTTTTTTGGCGTTTTTCTTTTTACAGCTGCTTAATCCGGTAATACACGCAGGTGCTAACAAAATAGCTGCGCCAATTCCAACTTGCGATATGAATTCTTTACGAGTCATTTACTTTAAAGGACTAAATTATTAGTCCCTTAAAGTTATGAAACAATACTGATTTATCTAAACTAAAAATTAAATTTTATACCTGTAAATGTTCTCGATATCTTCCTGTTCATCATGAATACAGCACAAATCAGTTATTAAGCCGCTATTAATACCATATACCCACCCGTGAATATGAAGTGGTCTGGTTTTCCAAGCCTGCTGAGCAATTGTGGTTTTGGCTACATTACGTACTTGTTCAATAACGTTCAATTCTACTAGACGATCTTCTCGTTTTTCAATATTATCAACTGCTAAAAGTTCTTTTTCATATTTATTGTAAACGTTTTTAATATTCACCAACCAATGGTCAACAAGGCCATGTAAATTATTACTCATGGCAGCCTTTACACCTCCACAACCATAGTGTCCGCAAACAATAATATGTTTTACTCCTAAGTATTTAACGGCATATTCAAGAACACTTAATAGGTTCATGTCGGTTTGCACTACCATGTTGGCGATATTACGGTGAACAAAAATCTCACCACTTTTGGTGCTAGTGATTTCGTTCGCTGGTACACGGCTGTCGCTACAACCTATCCATAAATAATCAGGTTTTTGACCAATGGATAATTTTTTAAAAAATTCAGGGTCTTCAAACTGTTTTGATAAAGAAAATCGCCTGTTGCCTTCCAATAACCTTTCATAACTGTCTTTTATATTTTCCATAGTGTTTAATTATAAATTTAAACTGATTAATTTAACTTCTATTTGTCTTTCTTTTCCTGCTAATACAAACTCAGCAATTACTTCTTTCACATCATAGTCAATTGTTTTATTTGATGAGCCGTCAATAATAACTTTACTATTAGGGGCTACAGATCTTAAATACTTTATTAAATAACCTTTATTAAAAAAAGTTACGTGTTCAGGAAGTTTAATAAGGTAATGCATTTTATTATCTAGTACGTCCTTCGCGGAATCGAATGAGGATTTAATATTTTCTCTGATAATAAAAATAACGGAAACAATTATACCCGCTGAAACTCCTTTTAGTAAATCAGTAAGAAGCATTACAACTATGGTGGCTACAAAAGGAATAATTTGGTTTGAGCCTTTTTTGAAGTAGTTGATGAATAAAGACGGTTTAGCAAGTTTGTATCCTATCATAATCAAAATAGCGGCCAGAGAACTATTTGGAATAAGACTTAAAATGTTTGGTATAAACAATACAGTAACTAAAAGAAGAAGGGCATGAAGGATGATTGAAAGTTTGGTTTTAGCTCCAGCACTAATATTTGCTGAACTTCTTACTAAAACTGAAGTAACTGGAAGGGCTCCCAGAAAACCACAAATCATATTCCCAATACCCTGTGCTATTAATTCTCTGTTTGTATTTGAATTACGTTTCTTCTCGTCTAATTTATCAGAAGCTTCTAAACTTAATAGTGATTCCAGGCTGGCTACCATTGAAATGGTAACAACAATAATCCAGAATTTTGAGGATTGTACTAAACTGAAATCAGGACTTGCCAAAATAGATTTGAAATCGCCGTAGTTAGAGATAGATGGTAGTCTAACCAAATGTTCTTGTGAAATCTGTAAGGTTGAATTATTAAAAGACGAAAATAAAACATTTAGTAATACACCAATAACAACCGCCAATAGTGGGCCGGGAATCACGGAAAGTATTTTATTTGTTTTATAAAAATCTCTTTCTGAAATAAAAATGGCGAAAACAGAAACTAGTCCGATAATAACAGCACCAGGTGTTACATAATTAATCATGTAAGCTAGATCAGAAAATGTAGTGTGACCATCAGGTTGATAAAAATCAAATTCCCCTTCAGGATCTAAATCATAACCGATTAGATGTGGAATTTGTTTTATTATGAGGATAATTCCAATGCCAGCCAACATGCCTTTAATAACTGCGTTTGGAATATAACTGGCGATACCACCAATTTTTAATAAGCCTAAAATAATTTGCACTGCTCCTGCAAAAATAACAGCTGCAATAAAAAGTTCGAAGGAGCCTAAAAGAGCAACGGAACTGATGACAATAGAAGTTAATCCTGCAGCGGGTCCGGTTACGCTTAGTACTGAACTGCTGAATAAAGTAACAACTACACCACCAATTATACCTGCTAAAATACCCGAGAATAGTGGGGCTTTACAGGCGAGAGCAATGCCAAGACAAAGTGGTAAGGCTACAAGAAAGACCACGATGCTTGCTTTAATATCGTGAATGATAGTTTTTGAATTCATAAAATAAAAATTTAACCTGTTAGTAAATGCAGTTATGGGTTTTCTTATCAGAAAACGCCATTGGTTAAATTTAAATTTTAGGTGGAGGGGTGTTGATTGAAAAGACTAAGCTGAGATAATTCTCCTGATAAATAACGAATTCAGAAGAGGTAGCGAATAAATTAAAGCAATGAAAAGAAGAATGATTAAAAAATTCGTCTGTATCATTTTCGTCATCACCTGAATCATCATCAGCGCCGTCATTTTCATCGGATGGATTGTCCGATTTTTTTTCTAAAGATTTTGTAGCGTGCACATCTTCTTCCAAAATGGGTATGTACTGAAATACAGTAAATAACATACTGCCTAAAAAAAGGAAAATGAAAAAATATTGATATTTTTTTCGCATGAAGGGCAAATATAAACTATTTTCTTTAAAAAATTTATATTCCGATTTGTATTTTTATTCTATTTCCATCCTCCACCTAATGCCTGATAAATGTTGACTTTAGCATTCATTTGCATCAACTTGATTTCGATAAGTTCTAATTTTGATGCCAGAACTTCCCGCTGAGTAGTTAAAACTTCAATATAATCTGCCCTCGCTGACCTGAAGAGATTATTTGAAATGGTGATGGATTGTTCGAGTATCTCGACTTCTTTTGATTTAGTATTATAACTTTTTGAAAAATTACTTTTTCTTGATTGCTGATTAACAACATCTATGTAGGCTTTTAATATTGTTTGTTCATAATTGTAAACTGTCTGAATTTGTTTGGCATTAGCATTATAATAAACTGCTTTTATAGCATTTCTGTTGATAAGAGGTGCCATTAAGTCTCCTGCCAAAGAATAAAGTATTGAATACGGATTAATCAGGAAGGTCGGATTAAATGCCTGAAAACCTGCTCCGCCTGAAATTCTAACATTGGGATAAAAATTTGCCTTTGCTACTTTTACATCCAGTTTAGAGGCTATAAGTTGCAATTCTGCTTGCCTTATATCTGTTCTATTTGATAATAGTTGAGAAGGAATTCCAGTGTAAACTGTATCAATTCCCATATTAATAAAAGTAGTAGAATTTCTTTTTATGGGTTGCGAAAATCTTCCGATTAGAAAGTTGAGTTGGTTTTCTGTTTCAATGATACTCTGTTTAATTTCATACTGAAGATTCATTGTGTTGAGTAATTGCGCTTCAAATCTATTTACTGCAAGTTGAGTTACTTTGGCTGCATCCTTCAGTTGCTTTACCATTTGTAAAGCATCGCTTTGAATTTCAATATTTTTTTCTACAATATCCAAATGGTTGTCGAGTGCCATCAGTTCGTAGTATGAATTGGCGATCTCTTTCACAAGATTTGTTACCATGAAATTTTTTCCTTCAACGCTCGATAGGTATCTCATCGTTGCCGATTTTTTGGCATTTCGTAATTTTTTCCATACATCTATTTCCCATGAAGCGAAAGCTCCCAATGAAAAATCGTTATTTGATTCGATTACTTCCTTTTTAGTTTTAAAATCAACGTTATCTTCAACAGCTCCACGCCAGGTATATCTAGGTACGTTTTCCATACCAGCTCCCCCTCTTAATCCAACAAAAGGCAAATATTCTCCTTTACGGGCTCTTATTTCATTTTTATTAATCTGGATCTCTTGTAACATAATGTTTAGCTCCTGATTATTTTTCAATGCCGAGTCAATTAATGAAGTGAGATAGGGATCTGAAAAATATGTTTTCCAACTAACCATTGCAGTATTAGTTGAATCCTGCGGATTACCATAACTATTTGGAACGGATTTTTTTTCCGTTTTAGTCACGTTGAGTACCGGCGCACATCCTACAAACAATAGCGTTAAAAGTATTGCTATATATGTTTTATGATTTATTTTTTTTCTTTGCAACATTTCTTCTTAAAATTTTTGTTACTAGTTCTTTTACTTTTTTTGTGAAAGATGCTTCTGTTGTATCTCCTACAAAATGTTCACTCAGAGGGTTTTCATCTTGATCTTTAATAAGCTTTTTCCCATCTCCAATTTTTGCAAATATATAATACAGTCCCGGTATAACTAAAACTCCGAAAATAGTTCCGAAGAGCATACCTCCAAGTGCTGATGAACCTATTGTATGGTTACCAACTGCACCCGGACCTGTTGCAACTACCAATGGAATTAAGCCGGCAACGAACGCAAATGATGTCATTAAAATAGGACGGAAACGCGCTCGTGCACCTTCAATTGCTGCATTCAGAATGCTTGCCCCGCCCTGCCGTTTCTGCACAGCAAATTCCACAATTAGAACAGCGTTTTTACCGAGCAATCCGGTTAGCATAATCAGTCCTATCTGAGCATAAACATCATTGGAAAGTCCCATTATTTTTAAAAGCAGGAATGATCCGAATATTCCGGGTGGAATAGAAAGAAGCACAGCAAATGGCAGTAAAAAACTTTCATATTGTGCAGCCAGAATTAAATAAACGAAAAGTATCACCACAAGAAATATGTAAAGAGCTTCATTCCCTCTATTTGCTTCATCGAATGATAGCCCCTGCCATGCAATGTCGTAACCTTGAGGTAAAGACTGCTTTGCAACTTCCGTTATAACCTTAATAGCATCTCCAGAAGAGTAACCTTCATTAGGAACTCCATTAATTAAGGAAGAGACGTATAAATTGTAGCGTGATATTTCATTAGGTCCCTGCGTCTTTTTTATTTTCATAAAAGATGAGTAAGGAACCATTTCGTCCTTTGAATTTTTTACAAACAAATTCAAAAGATCTGTTGGTTGTTTTCTGTATTCAGGGCCGGCCTGTGTGTATACTTTGTAAAAATTATTAAACCGTATAAAGCCTTGCTCGTAGGTACTGCCAATCAAAACATTCAGATTTTCCATGGCTGCTCCAATGGAAACTCCCTTTTGCATGGCTAGCTTATTATCAATTATCAATTCGTATTGTGGATACTTGGCTGAGAAGGAAGCGAATAATCCGGTTAACTCTTTTCTTTTTTTCAAAGCTGCCACAAACTCACTATTTACTTTGTGAAACTCCTGATAATCTACATCGCTGTTTTTGTTTAATAAGCGCACAGCAAAACCATCAGAAGATCCATAACCTGGTACAGCAGGGGGTTCAAAGTATTCAATAGTAGCAGGAAGGTCTTTTGATTTTTCTTCTAATTCTTCAATTACTTGTTTTGATGAATGTTTTCTCTCCGACCAATCTTTTAAGTTGATCAAACAAGTACCTGCATTGGAGCCTCTACCTTCAGAAAGAATTTCATAACCTGCCATTGAGGTTACCGAAAGAACACCATCTACTTGTTTAGCGATATGCTGAAGCTTTGTTGAGATTTCGTTTGTTCTTTCAAGTGTAGTTCCTGGAGGTGTTTGAATAATTGCATAAATCTGACCTTGATCTTCATTGGGGATAAATCCTGCTGGAAGAATTTTGTTGACCCCTCCAATACCAAAACAAAATGCAATTAGGATTCCGTAAGTGATTACTCTCCGGTTAACGATCAGCCGAAGCAGCCCTGTATACTTCCCTGTCATCTTCTCGAAGCCCCTGTTGAACCAATCAATAAAAAGACTTATTGGTGTTTTTCTTTTTGCTTTGCCATGCGTGTTCTTTAGTAATATTGCACAAAGTACAGGGGTAAGCGTGAGGGCAACCAAACCCGAAAGCACAATGGCACTGGCCATGGTTATTGCAAACTGGCGGTAGAGTACACCTACTGGTCCTGTCATAAATGCAACTGGAACAAATACAGCAGTCATTACAAGTGTGATGGCGATAATAGCACCACTTATTTCTCCAAGAGTTTTTTTAACGGCATTTAGTGGAGATAAATTTTCTTCTTCCATCTTAACGTGGACAGCCTCCACGACTACAATGGAGTCATCGACGACTATACCAATAGCTAAAACTAGTGCAAACAATGTTACCAGGTTTATGCTTAACCCAAACATTTGCATACATATAAACGCGCCAATAAGGGATACCGGAACAGCTAAAATAGGAATGAGTGTAGAGCGCCAATCGCCTAGAAAAATAAATACAACCAGTGCAACTAGAATAAAAGCTTCAATTAATGTATGAAGCACTTTTTCGATAGAGGCATCCACAAATTTCGATACGTCGTAATTGATCTCATAATCCACTCCCACAGGAAAATCCTTCTTTAAATTTTCAAGCTTAGCTTTTACAGCTTTAATAACTTCATTGGCGTTAGAGCCTGAATTTTGCTTTAGTACAATTGAGGCTGCGGCCTTGCCGTCTTTATTAGAATATATATCAACAAATTCGCTACCTATTTCTACATCGGCAATGTCTTTTAGTTTAAGGATTTCACCATCTGGATTAGCCTTGATGATAATCTCTTTATATTCTTCTGGTTTATTGTACCAGCCTTTATATGAAAGAACATATTCCTGCGACTGTGCTTTTATACCTGAACTCAAACCAACTCTTCCGGGTCTTCCCAATACACTTTGTTCATCAATGCATTTCAATACTTCGTCAGCGGAAACATTGTAAGCTCTCATTCTGTCCGGTTTTAACCATACGCGTATAGCAAAAGCACGGCTACCTATTACTTCAGCCCTACCCATTCCGCTTATCCTTTTAATTTCAGGTAAAATGTAGGTGTTGGCATAATTGAATAAAAATTTCTCGTCAATATTTTTCTTGCTGCTGTATAGATTTACATACATCAACATACTAGGTTGTATAGGAGTAATAATTACTCCTTCTCTTTGAACCAATATGGGAAGATTGGCCATTACCTGGTCAACCCTTGTTTTTATACGTATTGCAGCAATAGTTGGGTCAGTTCCTGGTTCGAATATGATATCAATACCTGCTTCGCTTGCACTGCTTGCATTTGATAACATGTATTGCATGCCTTGAACACCATTGATCGCTCTTTCCAGAATAGTTAAGGTTGATTTAATCAACACCTCTGCATTGGAGCCGGGAAATTCAATAAAAATACTAACCCTTGGCGGAGCAATATCAGGGAACTGGGCTACCGGCCTTGTAAACATTGCCAGTAATCCAACGAAAACTATCCCGAGGGATAAGCATATAGCAAGAACTGGTCTTTGAATAAACTTGTTAAACATCTTCGTGTTTTTTTAGGTTCTGCCTATTCGGCATGTAAATCATTTAAATCGGATAGCACTTTTTCAAAAGGCTCAAACTCACTTTCTATTTTATCACCGTTTTTTACTTTGCCTATTCCCTCTGCAAGGATTTTGTCTTTGGCGCTAAGACCAGAAGCCACCACGTATAAGTGCGGCATTTCCTGCGCAATGGTAATTTGTCGTAATAACACCACATTATTTTCCACTACATATACAAACTTTTTATCGAGAATATCGAACGTTGCTTTTTGCGGAATCAGAATGGCATCTTTAAGAACAACAGGCATTAGGATATTTCCTGTTTCGCCATGTCTAAGTACGCGTGTAGGATTTGGAAACGTTGCTCTAAACGCAATGTTCCCGGTTTCATTGTTGAAATCGGCTTCAATCGTTTCTACTACTCCTTCCTGATCAAACATTTCGTTGTTCGCCATTTGAAGTTTCACTTTTTGTAGCTCTTCTTTTTTTGTAGGTGCTACATAGTTTAAGTATTCAGCCTCGGGCACATTAAAATAAACCCACATTTTGCTGTTATCAGATAATGTTGTGAGTAATTCTCCTTCATCCACCAGACTTCCTAGTCGCACTTTAAAGAGGCCCATTATGCCATCGAAAGGCGCCCGGATTTCTGTAAAACCTAAATGTGCCTGAGCTAATGCCAGTTCAGCTTTCATTTTATCAAAATGAGCTTTAGATAAAGCAAGTTCATTGGCAGATACGATATTACTATCGGCAAGGGTTTTTGTATTTTTATACTCAATTTCTGCAAAATTCGCTTCTGCAAGTGCTTTATTCATTTCAGCTTGATACACTAAAGGCATAATCTGAAACATGATTTGCCCTTGTTTTATAACCTGCCCTTCATCTACATAAATATTTTGTAAGTAACCCCTTTCCTGAGAACGTAATTCAATATGACTTATAGAATGGATTTGACACACATATTCATGATAGATTAAAGTGTCCTTTTGGATTGGACTGGTTATTAAAAATTTAGCTTCTTCTGTTTTTTCTTCTTTTTTTGATCCACAGCTCGTAAAGCATAACGCGATACACAAACTCATTAACAGGAATGTTGTCCTCATAAAACTTTTGTTATTTAAATGATACTCTTTTCCCTCTGAAAATTGAGTTTTATTACCGCAAGATTCTTTTTTTTGTTTCATTGTAATAATAACTTCTTTTTCAATAATGTTAACTGAGTCGTGCATTTCTTTTAAATCTAAATGGTTATTTTTTTTACTTAAAATATAATAAATATATTATCACATAAAAGTGAAAACAGATAATTAATAGTGATGAGATTCACTATTAAAAAAATTACGAAGAAAATCAGATTCTTAATACACCTATCGAAAGGAAAATTCGA
>JAYTSW010000408.1:0-3980 GCA_043745425.1 Sphingobacteriaceae bacterium
CCTGCGTAAAACTCGTAAGGCTGACGTGTTGAAGAGATGCCGTTATTTTTTATACCTGGAAAAAAAGCTAATTGCGTGGGACCAGTAGAAGTAACGGGAAACATATTACCCGTAGGAAAAGCACCTTTAAATTTTCCATTAACGTAATACCAAATATCGGTAATTTTATGGCTGACGGTGCCCTGCACTGATGGGCTACTAACCGCAACAGTTATACTTTCAGGTTGAATAAAAAAAGCCTCAGGTGCTTTTTGTTTTTCTTTGTGACAACCAATAAAAAGTAAAAAGAGTAAAAATATTCCAAATAGCCGCATCAATTTTTTTTAGGGCGCAAAAGTACAGTTGTTTTTAAATTTTTGGAAGCTATTTTGAAATTTGGTGTTGTATTTTTTCGTCAATACTGTAAGCTAAATTTAACACACCAATAGCATCCTCAATTGTAACAACCGGCTTCGAACCCGTTATTATACTATTATGAAACGCCAGCAACTCTTCTTTTATTGCGTTTGTTGGTAAAATAATAGGGTGTTGAAAACTCAGCTCTTTGTCAGGGGATTTGGTGCCCGATTTAACAACTAAATTTTTTGAATTCCGGTCTGCATTTTTAGTTTGAATTACCTCAGTAACCTTATCCAATAAATTAATGTTTACTATACCGTTGCTTTGGTATACACGAATATTTCGCATATTACTGAGCGACATACGATTAGCTGTTAAATTGGCAATGCATCCGTTCTCAAACTCGATGCGAGTATTTACAAAATCGACGGTTTCGCTAATGGTTTTAAAGCCAAACGCCTGAATACTTTTGATATTTGAACCTACAATTTTGAGCAATAAATCTAAATCGTGTATCATTAAATCTAGAGTAACAGATACATCTGTACCTCTTGGATTGTATTGCGCAAGTCTATGAATTTCAATATATTGAGGCTTGTTAATGAAAGGAATAGCTGAAACATATGCGGGATTAAAACGCTCAACATGTCCCACCTGAATTTTTACACCTGCTTCTTTTTCAAGCAACATTAACAGCTTGGCTTCATCAACAGTTGGTGTTATAGGTTTCTCTAAAAAAACATGTTTGCCCTTTTTAATGGCTTGAGAAGCTATTTCGAAATGCGAATTGCTTGGGGTAACAATAATAATGGCTTCGCAATCATCCATTAAAGTCTGACCGGATTCGTAAGCTTTTACATTGTATTGTTTTGAAATGGTTACTGAAGTTTCCTTATCAATATCGTAAAAACCAACTAATTCAAATGCATTAGTTTCCAATAAAATCCTTAAGTGAATTTTGCCAAGATATCCTACACCAATTAAGCCAACTTTAAGCATCAAAAAATTATCAGGGCACAAAACTATTATTTTAAAACTCAATTGTTAGCAATAAAAATATTTTTTTTAAAAGAAAGCTTCTTATCGACCTAAATTTGGCGATTCAGGGGGAAATTAACGTGTTTTATAAAGTAAGTAAAGAGGACGAATATCTTTTTTTAGGTAAGCGAAAACGACTGGTTGAACAGTTGCGTGAAAAAGGTATTAGCAATGCTGATATATTAAAAGCCATTGAAACTATTCCGCGTCATTTATTTTTCGATCAATCAACAGCGCGTCCTGCTATGTTAGAACATGCTTATTCAGATAAAGCTTTGCCTATTGGGGCCGGACAAACTATTTCGCATCCGTTTACGGTAGCTTTTCAAACAGAGAAATTAGAATTGAAAGCGGGGGATAAAGTTTTAGAAATAGGAACTGGTTGTGGTTATCAAACCGCCATGCTTGCCGAAATGGGAGCAAAAGTATTTAGTATTGAACGTCAAAAAAGTTTGTACGATAAAACAAAATTATTTCTTCCTTACCTTGGTTACAAATCCGTTCGTTTTTTTTATGGTGATGGATATAAAGGTTTACCACAACATGCTCCCTTCGATAAAATAATAGTAACGGCAGGTGCGCCTTACATTCCAAATGACTTATTAGTGCAATTAAAAGTAGGGGGTATAATTGTAATTCCTATTGGGGAAGGTGATCATCAAGAAATGAATGTGTTGAGAAAAGTATCTGATCAAGCCTTTGAAAAACAGGTGATTGGGAAGTTTAAGTTCGTCCCTATGTTACAAAACAAGGTATAACCGATTAATTTAAAGCAATTTAACAAAATACTGTTTATAAACACCTCTGTGCATTATTATTGTAATGCTAAAACCAAGTAAATTTGCAGTACATAAAAACTAAACAAAAACAATTAAATCTATGAAAAAATCAATCGCTCTATTAGCTCTAGCGTTCGGTGTAACCGGTGCTTTTGCTCAAGACTTAACCTCTAAGAAAGGTGAGCCGATTTTACCTGAGGCCGAAGATTGGGCCTTAAGTGTAGACGCTACTCCTTTTTTAAAGTATGCAGGTAATTTTATTGGTGGTAATGGCCTAAATGCAGCTCCAACGTGGGATAATTATGGAGCCAATAACACCATTATGGTTAAAAAATTTATTGACGCAAAAAGTGCGTACAGAGCTACCTTCCGTATAGGTCTGCGCAACCAATCATGGAAAAATGATGTATTGCAGCCAGTAGCTTCAACAAGTACAACAGTTTATTTCCCTACAGCAGCAACTAAGGTTACTGATAAAGCTAGTCATTCAAGCACCTTTATTGGTCTTGGTGTTGGTAAGGAAATACGTAGAGGTAAAACCCGTTTACAAGGATTTTATGGTGCTGATATTTTTATTTGGTACTCTTCCAGCAAGGACAAATTTAAATACGCAAATAACTTAACTCAGCAGGTTGTTGGTGGTACAACTGACCCTGATGTTGACCCTACAAACCCGAATTACAACACTAATTGGAATGTTGTTTCTCCAGCTAACTTTGCAACTTCTAACCTTGGTGCTAGCATACCTAACATCGCAGGTGTTACAGGTTATCGTAAATTATCTGAAAAATCAGGTGGTCAATTTGGTTTAGGTGTTCGTGCATTTATTGGTGCTGAATATTTCTTTATGCCTAAAATCTCTATAGGCGGTGAATTTGGTTGGGGTCTTGGCGTAGCCATGAACATGAAATCAAAAACTGTTTATGAAGCAGAAGGTAACGACAGCGCAGGTAACGAGCAAAAATCAGAAATTACTGTTACTCAAAAGCAAGGTATGCAGTTAATTTTAGATACTGATAACAACCCTGCTAACAGATCAAATTACAATTTAGCGCTTTCTCCTACAGGAACATTACGTTTAAATCTCCATTTCTAGTCTAAAGACTAATTCTATATTAAAGCCCTCGCAGAAATGTGGGGGCTTTTTTGTTACCGCTTATGTAAAAAATCACAAAAAACTTCCTTTGTAATTACTAATCGGTAATTTTGTATTCATGATTTGGCGTTACTTATTCTTTTTCACAATAATAGTACTTATTGAGATTTATTTTTTACAAGGTGTAAAAACATTTGCCCGCGATTTTTCTCAGCGCAACCGTAACTTTTTTGTTTACACGGCTTATATTTTATTCGGTATTAATTTATTAATGGGTATTGTAGGATTTTTCTATCCGCCACCTGAATGGAACGGATTTTTTAGATTTATCTCTTCTATGTTTCTTGTATTAGTAGTGTGTAAATTTTTTGGAATATGGTTTTTAGCTATTGATGATGTCATTCGTTTGTTCCGTTGGACAGCCAAAAAGTTTTTTAATTTTGGAACCGCCCAGGATCTTGCGGGGTCAGGAATAAGTCGTATAAAATTTTTAAGTCAGATAGCAATTACTTTTACGGTAATTCCTGCTGTTTCATTTCTGTACGGAATGGTACGTGGTGCTTATAAATACCGCGTTCATAATGTGAAAATTGATTCGCCTAATTTACCGGAAGCCTTTAACGGATTTAAAATTGTACAGATATCTGATATGCACACTGGTTCATTTATGAGTACAGCGCCAATTGTTAAAGCATTTGATATTATCATGCAGCAAAAAGCAGACTTAA
>JAYTSW010000409.1:0-3980 GCA_043745425.1 Sphingobacteriaceae bacterium
AATAAACAAAAACAAGATTCGGTTGTAGCTGTACAACAAAAATTAGCTGAGGAAGAAGCTAAACAAATTGTAGCTAATACAAATACAATTGAAGATACATTAAAGGCAACTGCAGTAGTTAGTGATTCAGTTAAAGCTGCTGAACAAAATGATGCTTACCGCGATTTTTCTGTTTCTGCAAAAGGAACAGAAGAAATTATCACTATCGAAAATGATGTGATGAAAGCCTACATCAGCAACAAAGGCGCACAAATAATAAAAGTTGAATTAAAAAAATACACTCGCTCAGGCCAAACAACCCCTTTAATTTTATTTGACAGAGATTCTACAAACTTCTCTTTAAAATTAGATGCCTACGAACGTTCGCGAATTTTATCAACCGATAGTTTTTATTTTAAAACTTCGGATAAATCAGTTGTTGTTCCGTCATCAGGAAATAAATCGCTCACTTTTAAATTAGAAACCAGTAAGCCGGGTTCTTATATGGAATTTGTTTACAGTTTAAAAGATAAAGATTATGTTTTAGGTTGCGATGTTCGTTTTGTAGGAATGGAAAAAATCATTTCTTCAAACGTTGATCAAATGACGCTCAATTGGCGAATGAATTTACCATCTCAAGAAAAATATATTGAGAAGGAACAAGAAGCAGCAACAGCTTATTACAAATTTACAATTGATAAACCGGATTATATTAATCCACGTACTGCCGAAGAAGAAAAACCTCTAAACGACGCGCCAATTAAATGGGTATCCTTTAAACAACAATTCTTTAACTCAACATTAATTGCACAAACCGAATTTTTGAAGGATGGCAGCTTTGTAAAAATGGCCGGCCGCCCTAATTCAAAAACTGTTGTAAAAGCATTGAATACTGATTTAGGCATTCCTTATACTCACATGCCAACCGAAAAATTCGGAATGAAATTTTATTTTGGCCCGAATGATTACAAAACTCTTTCTGGTTATGGAGATGAGTTGGAAAAAATAATTCCTACAGGCTGGAGCATTTTCAGTTACATCAACAAATGGATGGTAATTCCATTATTCGATTTTTTAGGCAGTATGAATATGGGAGTTGTAATTTTAATTTTGACCCTAATTGTAAAAATTGTTTTATTACCTATCGCTTACAAAACCTACATGTCGGGTGCACGTATGCGTGTTTTAAAACCGGAAACAGAAGCCATCACTGCAAAATATAAAGATGGTGATCCAATGAAAAAACAGCAGGAAACCATGGCCTTGTATCGAAAAGCCGGCGTTAATCCTTTGTCGGGTTGTATTCCTTTATTACTGCAATTCCCGATTTTAATTGCCTTGTTTGCATTTATTCCTGCTGCCATTGAATTACGTCAGAAAGGATTTTTATGGGCAGATGATTTATCAACTTATGATAGCATTTGGACATTCGGGAAAGTTTCGATTGTCAATAGTATTTATGGTGATCACGTGAGTTTATTTGCAGCGTTGATGTTTGTGTCAACTATTATCTACACTTGGATGAACAGTGCGATGTTACAACCACAACAAAGCACACAAATGCCGGGTATGAAGTTCATGATGTATTTTATGCCCGTGATTTTCTTAGCGGTAATGAATAGTTATGCAGCAGGTTTAAGTTGGTATTATTTTTTAGCCAACATGATTACATTCCTTCAAACGTATGCGTTTAAATTTGTTATCGACGATAAAAAAATTCGCGCAAAGATTGACGAGAATATGAAGAAGCCAGCAAAGGTTTCTAATTTCCAAAAGAAGTTGGAGGATATGACTAAGCAGCGCCAGCAACAATTAAGTTCGGGGAAGAAGAAGTAAGTATTGCGCGTTACTTCGACTACGCTCAGGAGCCGAAGCCACTTTTTATTTATTCCCCAACTTCAATTTCATTTTATTCGGTGGGCCGCTGTAATTCAGTTTTAGTCCACGCGCATCTTTTCCGTCTTCACCTAAATTTTTTGGAATATAATTTTCGCCGCGACGTTTTAAATTACTCCAGGGAATTCGCATGTTGATGTTGGATTCTTTTTTGAAATCATAAATACCTTCGAGGTATAAATTAATTACGTTCGAGGCAAGTTCAAATTCGTTAATACGAAATTGCGTTCCGTTAATATCAAATGTTTCATGTATTTCTGTAAATGTAACATCTTCGAAATCTCGGTTTCTAAAAATAAAATTAGAAATATTTTTAAGCGGCTCGTAATTTAATAAGTGCCCATTTTTTAGATTTAGTTTTATGGAACCTTCTAAGCTGTTCGGGTCAACGCTAAAATTATCATCAACTTCAGTGGAGATATTAACCGTAGCGTCCAATGCACCTTGTAAATTTTTCGACGTAATGGCTTTTTGTTTAAACTCTTCGCATTCTTCAAGTAGCTGTGTGATGTCCATGTCTTTTAATGAAACTCTGGCTTTAATTTTACTAAAATTTACTAATTGTGCGGTGGCCGAAAAAGTTCCTTTACACGACTGAAGAGTTAATTTAGGGATAGATATGTTTGAATTTGAATAATCAATTTCAGCATCAACAGCGTTGGCAATGAAATTCCTCAGACTTATTTGTTTTCCTTTTAACGAGATGGAAAAATTAAAATCCGATTGTTTCATTTCTTTTATTCCGGCCGAGTAATTTTTTTGTTTTTTGTTTTCATTCTTTATGAGAAGTGGGGTGATGTCCAATTTATCGGTAGTGGCTATTAGCTTTGCATCAAATCCTCTTGATACACCACTGGCATAACTGGTAAAACCGCCGGCATCTCCGCTTAATAAAATTTTTCCACCTTTTGTGGTAAGGGTTAAATTATTAAATAATAAATGATCGTTTTTAACTCTCGCTTTTCCATTTAATCCGTATTCAGGAATTTTTGGTCCTGCTTTAAATACAATATTTCTGAATTCAAAATCAGCATCTAGTAGCATGCTGTCACTTAAAAATTGATTTTTATTAAGATGTCTAGTACGACCTGTATAATGTACTCTGGCAAAGCAACTGCCTTTAAGTGTTGTTGTTTCGCTTTTTTGAAAAATAAAATCTTTAGCATTTGCTTCAATTTCTCCATCCACATTTATAAACGGATTGGTTAAGTTGGTGACTAATACAGAAGCTTTGAATGGGAAGTTATAAACTTTACCACTTATGTTTTTGAAAATTACTTTCGCATCTGCCATATGAGGTTCTTTTCCTTTTTCAGCAACACAAATAATTCGTCCTGTAAAACTAACATCTGTATAAGGGATTTTACTATCACCTACTGATACGCTGTTATTGGTGGTGGTGATTGTCGCGTTTACTGTCGGATCCCCTGTTTGCCCTAAGCGAACAACAAGTAATACTTCAGCATCAATTGGTTTTTTAAAGTTGAATTGGTATAAAAACTGACGCATACTTTTGCTTAACAGGCCGATGGTTTTGTTGGCATTAAGATTTTTGCCAATGAATTTTAATGCAAGTACAGCTGGTTTGGTTTTGAAATCTAAATAGGAACTTACGCCATAGGATTGTCCATCAATTATGGCTAAGGAAGAAGGTCGTATAAAAAGAGATTTTAATTCTTTATAAAACTCCAAATGCAAATCAACGTGCGCAGGTTTATTATAGAGGAAAGGACCTTTTTTCGCTTTAAATAATAATTGATTAATAAAGAGTTCTCCGTATATATGTGCTTTCATGATATTGTTCAAGTAAACAGGGCGGGCATGAATATCTTTTAATTCGAATCCAATGCTTTTTTTACGCAGCTTATTTATGAAAATAAATTTTACATTTTTCAGGGCCAGTTTTTCGATATCGAAGTTTAATCCCGAATTATTTTGTGTAGTTGAAGCTTGTTGTTTAAACGTAAAATTGTTTTTCCCTTCAGAATCAATAGTTAACTGAATAAATGCATTTTTAACGGTAACGGTTTTAATAACAAATTCTTTCTTCAACAACTTTAGTAAATTAAACGATAAATCAATATTTTCTGCAATAAAGAAAGGCT
>JAYTSW010000410.1:0-3965 GCA_043745425.1 Sphingobacteriaceae bacterium
CCCCAACTCCAGCTTCTCGACCAACTCATGTGAGGTGATTTCGAAATAATTTTCCATCCCTTCTTTTTACAGAACGCATCAATATCGTCATCAACAACACCTTTATGCACAAATACAAAAATAATGAATGCAGCTAATAAGAAAAGAAAAAAAGGATTACTAGGATCTAAAGGGATTCCTTTGAGAATAAAACTACTCATCATAATCATTAATCACCTCTACATCTAAATGACCAATAATTTTGAAATCGGTGCGGCGATTCGTGGCGCGACCTTCGGGGTTATCTGAACCATCGGGATTATCATTTGGCGCAACAGGTTTACTTTCACCATACCCTTTTGCTTTTAATCGCTGCATGGCAACTCCTTTTGAAATTAAATAACTCACGACACTCTCGGCACGACGCTGAGATAATTTCATATTGTATTGGTCGTTACCTTTACTATCGGTGTGCGACATGATTTCAATAATAATTTGCGGGTTATCTAACATCAAACGCAACACAGTTGTATCTAATGCTAATTTAGAAGCATCCAAAATATTTGCTTTATCAAATTCATATAATACATTCGGGATGCGAATTGGGTCTTTTGGAATTGGCTCTAAGGGAATATCTTTTTCCAATGTTGTTGAACTTGTTATGTATCGCGTACTAAAATCGTGACTATTGCTTAAGTAACCATCTTTCTTTACTAAAATCTGATAATCGTTATTCGCTTCGAGTTTTATATCGTACAAAGCAAAGTCGCTCGATTTTAAAGTTTTAATTAAGAAACGTTCTCCTGTAATTTTATCTTTTGAATATAATTCAATGATGGCATCCGATAAATTTTTGTTAACGCCATTCTCAACTGCATAAATTAATCCTTTAATGTTTACATGAATGTATTCAGTGTATTTATAAGAGAAAATATCATCACAGCAAGTAGCATTTTTCAAAGCAACAGAGCCTTTACGATTCGAAACAATAAATCCCTCTTCCCTATTCTTAGAAATGGTATAAAAAATATCATCAGCTCCCGAATTAATAGGCGCTCCGATATTCTCAGCGCTCAAAAACTTTTTGCCATCACCGGTTGCTTTATAAACATCAAATCCACCTAATCCGGGAAGACCTTGAGAAGAAAAATATAAACTTCTAGTTTCTGCATCAAAAAACGGCGACATCTCATCACGTTTAGTGTTTATTTTTGGTCCTGCGTTTTTTGGTGTTTTATACTCTTTCTTTTTTACATCATAAGTAAAATACCAAATATCCAATCCACCTTTTCCTTCTTTATTATCGGAAATAAAATAAACTATTTCATTTCCCTTCACGGGATCAATTGCAACAGCAGGCTGAGTGTTTGTATATTTTGGATTATTAATTTTTTTATCAAGCTTAATAGGCTCACTCCAATCTCCTCCACTACTCTTTTCTGTTGCGTAAATAGCACAAATCATTTTCCCTTGCCAATTTGGTTTACAACGCGTGAAATACATTTTTTTACCATCAGGCGTCATTGTTGCGTTCCCGACATTATAACCCGAAGCATTAAACGGACCATCCATCTCACCCGAATATTGCCATTCTCCGTTTACTTTTTTTGCGAGATACATTTTTCTCACCACAGAATTATTTGTATCGCCCTCCACAATAAATTCTTTTTTATCAGTACGTAAGGAAGAATATAATAGTGTGTTTTCATCTAAACTTAGCGGGCTCGCCTCAACATTTATTTTATTAATTTCTCCCTCTAAATGCTGAATAATAATTTTCTTTTCTGTAGCTGCAATTTTCTTTACCGAATCACAAAAATCAATTTCACGACCGGCAATTTTTTTAAGTTCGCGATCTTCACCTTTATACTCTTTCTTAAATTTTGCGTAACTTTCTTTCGCTTTATCATAAGCCCCATTCGATTTTTGCATTTCGGCTACATAAAATAAAGATTCTGGATATTTTTCGTTGGCCTTTGCATAAACCTGCGAATACATTTTTTCAGCCGCCTCATAATTACGAACCATACGATAAGCTTCGGCCAATAAACCCTGAGTGTCATAATCCGATTTATTTAACGAATAACTTTTCTCTAAAAACGTAACAGCTGAGTTAGGATCTCCTTGCAAAATAGCATTCACGCCTAATTTTTTTAAATCTTTAGCGCTCATTCCTACCATCGACAAACTATCCGTTTGCGCCTTAGCGAAAAATGATAGGAGAATTAAGAAAAGTATGTTTCTAATAGCGATCACAAGGGATTTGTTTTTTAACGAGGCGTGTATTTTTAGACGTGTAGATTAGAGCGAACTCCAAGGCTCCACGATAAGCAGTTGCTGTATGTAATTTCGAAATATTAATGTCGTAGCTAACTCCTGCTGTATAATTTTTATATTTTAAACCTCCTGTAATAATTCCAGCATCTGAAACGCGCTTAACACCATCGCGCCACATAAAACCAAGAAAGACGGCATTGGTAAAAAATGGTGTTTTGTTTAAATTGTACTCTACATTAAAACCCGTTACCCAATCGCTCGCCTTAGTTGTCGCCGCCATCATCGAATATAAATTCAAAGTAATTTTCTCATTTAAATAATATTTAGCATCCAGATTAAATAATTTACGCATTGGCAATTTATTATTGCTGGCGTAAAATGTTTCCTTAGGTTTTGTTAAGTGAAACATAGCGAAATACAATCCGCCTTCAAATTTTCCAACACGAGCCGATGCTCCTGCCCCGGCATTTAAATCGAAATAATTTGTTTTCTGACTAGTGTAAGTTTCATTATTCGGTAAACCATTATCAAATTGACCTTTGTCCCAATTTAATTGATTCGGAAAAGTGTGGGCATTAAAATCAATACTCTTCAAAACAATTCCCGGCTGTACACCTAAGTGCAAATTAATACCAGATATTTTTTTATGAATTGCTCCTGATAAAAATATTTTGTTTACAATTAAATTCCCGCCCGATTTATCATTTAAAAAATACAAACCTATTGATGTTTGCTGATTAGCAGGATAAATATTTGCTTCACCACTTAATGAAGTTGTTTTATAGGCTTTCTGAATATCGCGCCACTGACTACGGTAATTCATAGCCACACGATAATCACCCAAAAAATTTCCAGTATTGGCAGGATTTAAACTAAGTGGTGAAAAATAATATTGTGAAAAGTGAATGTCCTGGGCACGAACAAAACCAGTTCCTAAAAGAATGAGAAAAATATATCGTTTTGCCCTATTTAGCATTGATACTAATGTACATATTTTTAAATACATTTAAAAGATTTGGATGGTTTTTGTAGGATTAAAGCAACCATTTAGCAAAAACGGCGTACTTCCTCCAATTTGGGGGATAGACGCGCCTTAAAAAGTCAGTAATTTGGCAATGAAAATGAGAGCTTTAATTTATTTGTTCATATTGGTTTTTTCCCTCTCAAGTGCGTTTTCGCAGACACTAAAAACCATGAATGCTATTCGTACAGAAGCGGCTCCTAAAATTGATGGCTTTTTAAATGATTCATGCTGGCTTAAAGCCGAAATAGCGAGCGATTTTATACAAAATCAATTACATCCCGACGAACCATCCGAACAAAAATCAGAAATTAAAATTTTATATGATGATAATGCCATTTACATCGGTGCAATGTTATACGACACCTCGCCAGATAGTATTTTGCGCGAATTAAGCACTCGAGATAATGAAGCCAATGCCGATTTATTCGGAGTTTTTTTTGACACTTACAACGATGATATAAATGCATACGGTTTTTTTGTCACTGCCGCAGGTACACAAATTGATGCGCGCTATAGTAGCGAAGGACAGGATTTTAATTGGAATGCAGTTTGGGTAAGTTCCATAAAATATAATGATAAAGGCTGGGTGGTTGAAATGCGAATTCCGTATTCAGCCGTTCGTTTCTCAGCAAGAGATGAACAACAGTGGGGATTAAATTTCATTCGTAAAATCCGAAGGAAACGT
>JAYTSW010000411.1:0-3965 GCA_043745425.1 Sphingobacteriaceae bacterium
ATTCAAAATGCCCTTGCAAAACAGAATTCGGATAACTATTACGATTTATTATTGAATCGCGAAACTGGAAGTTTTATTTATAGAATTCTTGCCTATAAAACATTGTTTTCAAATCCCGAAAATTTGGGACTGAAAAAGAAATCCCTGAAATATTATTCAAAAGTACCGGTTAAAATTGTGAGAGTAGATTCTTCAATTGTTAATCTTAATCATTTTGCTAAAGCTGTTAAAGCAAATATTGCTTTAATAAAATTGTTTAATCCTTGGTTATTGGGAGATAAGCTTAATAATCCTGAGCGACATGTGTTTGAATTCAAAATTCCTAAACAAAGCAACGCCGATTACTCTAATTATTATGCTGATTTAATGAAAAGTGTGATTGTGGATTCTAATTTGGTTCATTTAGCGGTCAACGATTCGCTGTTGGTTATTGAGGAAAATGTTATTAACCATTTGGTAAATGGAACAGAAAGTTTAAAAGATATTGCCGAATTTTATGATGTGAATGAGGCGGATTTAAAAGCATGGAATAATTTTAAAGATTCTACTCTTTTGAAAGCAGGAGATAAGCTAATCATAAAATTGAAAAAAAATAAAGTTGGAAACTAAATTAAAAGAAGAAGAATCGTACACTCAGGTTGCCGAAGAAACCATTGAAGTAATTGGCGCCCGCGAACATAATCTTAAAAATATTTCTCTTTCTATTCCACGTAACAAATTGGTTGTTATTACAGGTTTAAGCGGAAGTGGAAAATCCTCATTGGCATTTGATACAATTTACGCAGAAGGACAACGTCGCTACATTGAAAGTTTTTCTTCGTATGCCCGTCAGTTTTTGGGTAGTATGGAGCGCCCTGATGTAGATAAAATTTCAGGATTAAGTCCGGTAATTTCCATCGAACAAAAAACAGTAAACAAAAATCCTCGCTCAACGGTTGGAACTATAACAGAGATTTATGATTTTCTTCGTTTGTTATTTGCTCGCGCATCTGATGCTTTCTCCTATGAAACGGGAGAAAAAATGGTACGTTATAGTGATGAACAGATTGTAGATTTAATTTTAGATAAATACAAAAACAGAAAAATAAATATTCTTGCTCCAGTTGTAAAAGGTCGTAAAGGCCATTACCGCGAGTTATTTGAAGAGGTTCGTAAAAAAGGTTTTACAAAAATTCGTATTGATGGTGAAATAAAAGATATCGCACCAAAAATGCAGGTTGATCGTTACAAGATTCATGATATAGAAATTGTAATTGATAGAATCGAAATTAATGCCGCTTCAAAAACACGTTTAAATCAATCCTTACAAACAGCAATGAAGCATGGTAAAGGAACTATAATGGTTTCTGAACATAAAGAAGAAACAAAAGCGAAAAAAGGACTAAAGCCTACTCCTGATAAAGCGGTTTTCTTTTCTCGTTTGTTAATGTGTCCAACAACAGGAATTTCATACGATGAGCCCGCGCCGAATTTATTTTCGTTTAATTCGCCATATGGAGCGTGTCCGAAATGTAATGGGCTCGGACAAATTTCAGAAATTGACATTAAAAAAATTGTTCCCAATTCAAAACTCTCAATAAAAAAAGGAGCTATTGCGCCAATTGGTGAAGCAAAAGCTGGTGGAGGTTGGATTTTCACACAACTAGCTGCCATTGGTAAATTACACGATTTTGATTTAGATACTCCTTTTGATGAGATAAGCGACGAGGCCGTAAATACTATTTTATTCGGCAGCGATGAGTTAATTAAAGTAAAATCAGATTCGAATAGCGCCGGTTACAATGTAGCCTTTGAAGGCATCGCTACTTTTATTATTAAGCAAGCTGAAGATAATCCTTCTCCGGCTGCTCATCGTTGGGTGCAAGGTTTTACCAATAAAATTGATTGTCCACAATGCCACGGCACACGTTTAAAGCGTGAAGCCTTGTATTTTAAAATTGATGATAAGAACATTGCTGAGTTATCTGAAATGGACATTAGTATTTTAAACGATTGGTTTAAGAATATTGAGAAACGTTTAGGTAAACATCAAAACATAATTGCAAAAGAAGTATTAAAAGAGATACGCTCGCGTATTGGTTTTTTATTGGAAGTAGGGTTAGATTACGTGACTTTAAATCGTTCTTCACGTTCATTAAGTGGGGGAGAGGCGCAACGTATTCGTTTGGCTACACAAATCGGTTCGCAATTAGTTGGTGTGTTATATATTTTGGATGAACCGAGTATTGGTTTGCATCAACGCGATAATGCTCGTTTAATTGAAGCTTTAAAAAATTTACGCGATGTTGGTAATTCTGTTTTAGTGGTTGAACACGATAAAGATATGATAGTGGAGAGCGATTACGTGATTGATATCGGTCCTGGCGCAGGCGTACACGGCGGCAGAGTAGTGTTAGGCGCTACTCCAAAGGAAATGTTAAAGTTGGATACGGTAACAGCCCAATATATTAATGGTAAAAAGAAAATTGAAGTTCCTAAAAAAAGAAGAGTAGGGAATGGTAAAAAAATATCAATAAAAGGTTGCACCGGACACAATTTAAAAAATGTATCTATTGATTTGCCTCTCGGAAAATTTATTTGTGTTACAGGAGTAAGTGGCAGCGGTAAATCAAGTTTGATAAATGAAACGTTTTATCCAATTTTATCGGCGCATTTTTATAATGCCGAGAAAAAACCTTTGCCTTATAAATCTATTACTGGAATTGATAACATTGATAAAGTAATTGAAATTGATCAATCGCCAATCGGACGTACACCACGAAGTAATCCAGCAACATACACGAATGTGTTTTCGGAAATTAGAAATTTATTTGCCAATTTACCTGAGGCTAAAATACGCGGTTACAAACCCGGACGATTTTCTTTTAACGTAAAAGGTGGTCGCTGCGAAACGTGCGGTGGTGCTGGTGTGAAAACTATTGAAATGAATTTTTTGCCAGATGTATATGTGAATTGTGATGAGTGTAATGGAAGGCGCTACAATCGTGAAACATTAGAAGTTAGATTTAAAGGGAAATCCATCAGTGATGTATTAAACATGACGATTGATCAAGCTTGCGAATATTTTGAAAGCATACCAAATATTTTTCGCCAAATAAAAACATTACAAGATGTTGGTTTGGGTTATATTACATTAGGACAACAAGCAACAACTTTAAGCGGAGGTGAAGCACAACGTGTAAAATTAGCGACTGAATTAAGCAAAAAAGATACAGGCAATACATTTTATATTTTAGATGAACCCACAACAGGTTTACATTTTGAGGATATCCGTATTTTATTAGGGGTATTAAATCGTTTGGTTGATCAGGGTAATACTGTTTTGGTAATTGAACATAATATGGATATTATTAAAGTAGCCGATCATATTATTGACGTTGGTGTAGAAGGCGGCAGAGGTGGGGGAGAAATATTATTTACTGGAACTCCTGAAGAATTAATTAAAAGCAAAGTGGGACATACTGCGAAATTTCTAAAGAAAGAGATGAATTAATTTTGTTTCTCTAGAATTTCATTCAATTCCTCAATTGCTAAGTTACAATCAATAATAATTTCTGAAATCAGTTGCTTTGCTTTTTCAAAATCAGTGCTTACAATCTCTTCAATACTTTGTGCCATTGTTTTTTGGTCATGCATGCCGAAATAAAATAAAGAAGACTTCATTTTATGAGCAACATGTTTTATTTCCAGAACATTATTTTGTTCAACAGATTCTTTGTAGCTGATTAATTGAAGCGCTAATTGCTTAACGAAAGAACTGATGAAATCTTTAATAAATTCCTCGTCAGCACCAGGAATCTTTCGTATTTCATCGAGGGAGGTCAGTTTTTTCATGCTACAACATTTAAGATACTTTTTAATTCTTCGAAATGAACAGGCTTCACGCAAAAAGCGAGCATGTTGGTTTTAGCTGTAAGATCTTTAAATTCCGATTCTGAATTTCCAGTAAGATATATTACATAAGC
>JAYTSW010000412.1:0-3962 GCA_043745425.1 Sphingobacteriaceae bacterium
CAAAAAATGACTCCTGAAGAAAAAACAAAATATATAGAGGAAATGAAGAAGCAGTACGGTAAGGGGCAGTAAGAACTTTGATAAGCTCTAAACCATGAAGATTAAAAAAATTTTACGCGGATTAATTAGTTATATCCCAATTCTTAAAGTAATACTTAAAAAAAAAGGTACCGGTGGGAGCAATAGCTCCAAATACTGCCTTGATACTTTTATTAATCACGCAGAACTGCTTGTTAAATCAGGGATGAAATTTCCTCCAGAAAATATTGGAGAGATTGGACCTGGAGATACATTAGGTATTGGGTTTGCAGCATTATTATTCGGCTCAAAAAAATATGTGGCATTAGATAGCGTGGCTCATGCGTCCAAAGAAATAAATCTGACAATATTTAACCAATTAGTTGATTTAATAGAATCTGAGCCCTATAAATCAAAAATTAATCTTTTAATCTCGAGAGACACATTAGATTCAACAATGAGTGCATCTAATCTTGTTAAAATTAAAAACTCAATTGAATCAATTAGTGATTTTTCTGATCCGATATCTTATAGTGTGCCCTGGTGGAAAAAAGGCAATGTTTCACAAAACAGTCTGGATTTAATTCTATCAAATGCCGTTATGGAACACGTTATTGAATTAAAAAGTACATATGAAAGCATGTTTAAATGGTTAAAACCTGGAGGATATTGTTCTCACGTAATTGACTATAGAGCTCACGAATTTTCTGATACCTGGTACAAGCATTGGGAATTTTCTGAATTAATATGGAAAATATTAATGCATGGAAGAATATATCCGATAAATAGAATGCCGCACTCTTATCACCGAAAAATTATATTGGAAACAGGTTTTGAAATTATTCACGAAACGAAGGAAACTGAAATTAATAAAGCCGATATAGAAAAAATTAACCCTACTATAAAAAAATATTTTGATGAAAATGATTTAAATATTTCTACTGGAACTTTTATTATAAGAAAACCTCTTGAGTAAAGCGGATTCTTTTATTATTTAATGCTCTTTACAAACTCAACCATATCAGCAATAACTTTTGCATCCATATTCCCAGGTTCATTGTATTCTTCAGGTTTTGATTTTCCTTCTCCTTTTTGAAATAAATGGTTTAAGTTTGAGTAGGAGATAAATTTATTTTTTGTATCAGCACCAATTTCTTTTTTCCAGATATCAAAATCAACCATCGTTACTTGATAATCTCTTACACCTTGTAAAACCAAAATAGGTTGTTTTACTTTTTTCGCCACTTTAATTTGATCGTAAGCTTTTAAGGATTGCCAGTAATAGCGCGGCGCACCAAACGGTAAATCACTTGCTTCTGCTTTTTTTAACTTTTTTGGATCGCGTACAATATCAGTATGTTTTTTATACTGAATCATTTTTTCTTTTACTTTATCAGCAGGAAATTTATCAGCTAATAAATATTCCATTTGCTCCTCCGCAATATCTTCTAATGGTCGGGCCGGACCGGCTAACATAATGATAGCAGAAACATCTTTACTTTTAATAGCTACTAACGGTGCGCAAAGTGCTCCTAAACTATGACCAGCGATAAATATCTTTGATGCTTTGGTTATTGGATTGGCACGTAAAAGTTTTATGGCACTTAAAGCATCATCAACAACTTCCTCATTAATTCCTGTTTTATCGGCAGGTAATTTAGTTCCATAAACTTTTGTGCGCTTATCATAACGTAAACTGGCAATACCTTTTGAAGCTAAACCTAATGCAATATCTTTTAATGGTCTGTTCGGACCAATAGTCTCGTCTCTGTCGTTTGGTCCGGAGCCCGCCAATAAAATAACTACTGGTGGATTTTGAATATTATTTGGTACACATAAAATGCCAGGCATTTCAAACGTTCCTGTTTTTACAGTTAATTTATTTTCGTATTGTTTAGAGACTTCATAATAATCGGGTAGGTTATACGCACTTTTGCTCTTTGGTGGTACAAAAAATATTCCTACAATTTTTTTTGGTTGATTGTACACTAATTTTAAATCCAGTTTTGTTTTTTCGAAGGCGCAGCGTATTAATACAATATCTAGTGTATCTGCTTTTTCTGTTCTTACATCTTCATACGATTTGTACTCGCCAACATATTGGGGTATTCTGCTCCAAATTTCAGATAACATTGAGGAATTAATTTCAGAAGTAACAGATGTGTCAAAATAGCTTTGACAGCTGTCAAATTGGTTGCGCACCATTTTTTTAAGAAACGACTCAGATAGTTCAGCAACAGTTTGAGTTTTACCAAGAAATGAAATCAGCAAAAAACAAAGAGTAATAATTTTTTTCATGATAGATTAAGGACTGATTTAGTTGACACGAATTTTTTGCCCCACTTTTAAGTAATAACGTTTTTGTGTACCATTTAGCACACATAATTCTTTTCCTTTAATGCCGTATTTTTTAGCTATTACATTCCAGCTTTCACCTTTTTGAACGGTATGAAAACCTGCATTAATCGGATAAGCATTTACGCCATTTCGTGTTTTCTTCAAAACAATTACATTATCCATTAACTTATTTTCTTCGAACGAAATAAATGTAGCCGGATTTATAGCATGACTCTTATATCTTACTTCAAAATGTAAATGCGAACCTGTACTATGTCCTGTGCTGCCACCAAGACCAATCATTTGTCCGGATAAAACAACTTGTCCTTCTTTTACTTTTACTTTTGATAAATGGGCATATACTGTTTCCAAACCGTTAGGATGCATAATAACAACTACGTTACCATAACCGCCACGTTTTTCGGCAATGCGTACCTTACCATCAAAGGCAGCTACCACGCGGTCGCCTTTTTCTAAATCCACGTCAATGCCTTTGTGCATGCGCTTATCGCGCCAACCGTATAAAGAAGTAACAACTCCCTGACGAGGAATTGTAAAATAACTCATCGCATCGTTTTCAATTTCTAGAACTAAGGTTTCAGTAATATCTTTATCGGAAGCGGGTGGGAAGATGATAGATTCATCCAAATCCTCATAAAAATTAAGATCTGATAAACGAACTGTTTTGGTTGAATCAGATACAGAAATCAATGTGTTATAATAACTCACCAATTCAATTTCACGTGAATCAATATATTCCAGATTTAAAAGTGAATCAACAATTTTAACCAGTTGCTTTTTATTAATCGGAGTTGTTGGAGGTGAACCTCCCGAGTTAACTTTTGCCGCAATTGTTTGAGTAAAAGAGTAGTTGTTTTGGCCTAAAATGAAATTAGCAACCAAAAGAAAAATAAGTGAATATGACCAGCTCTTTTGCAAGGGGATTTTAGCAGCTGACAAGATACTAAAATAATAGAAATCAGCAAGTTTAGGGACTTACTTAAAGCGTTATGTAAATGTAATTCCTATCACTAAAACGTCCCTTCGACAAGCTCAGGGCAGGCGACTCGTTGTGTTTAAAAGGTTATTCCGATAACCAAAACATCGTCAATTTGCTCAACATTTCCCCTCCAATTGTTAAAAAAGGACTCTAATTGGGCATTTTGCTCGTTTGTAGGTGAATTTACTACGGTATGGAGCAATTCTTTGAATTTTTTGGTCGTTAATTTTTTTGATTTTTGTCCACCAAATTGATCGGCATAGCCATCACTAAACATATAAATAGCCTTCAATTCTGTAGTATTGAAAGTATGTTGTTCGAATTTTTGATCATATGGAGTTAACCCTGCGATTGCTGTTTTGGTGGCTTTAATCTCCTTAAACTCTCCGTTTTTATAAAACAGGTATAACGGACGATAGGCTCCCGCATAGGTTAAAGTAGTACCTTGAATTTTACATAATGCAATATCGCAGCCATCACGTGAAGCATCTGTTTGGTGTTGCTTAAGAGCATCCTTAACTTGTTTATTAATGCTATGGAGTATCTCTGCGGGCTCGCCATGATATTTTGTGGCATTCTCTAGCTTCTCGTGTACAATCATGCTCAT
>JAYTSW010000413.1:0-3954 GCA_043745425.1 Sphingobacteriaceae bacterium
GGGGATTAAGTATCTCAACGTTGAACGAATTTAATAATTAATGGTAACACTTAAAGTATTAGAAGAGTTTATGGGAATATTTACGAACGAATATGTTGTAACCCCACCGGGAAAAATTTTAAAACCTAACTGATAATTGTGTTTGTAAGTTTCGTAATCTTTAATTGAGTATTTAGTACTATGGGTAAAAACAGTAGCTGTGCCTGCGACGAAATAGTACCCCTGACTCATACCAACAGTTTGATAAAAATCAATTGCAGAGCTTGTAACCGGAATTAAAGTTACCTGACAATTGAAAGTATAATCTCCAATTAATACATCACCTAACTCAGCATCAGAGCCTTGCTTTAAATCAATGTATTGTGCGTATTGATAAGAAGTTTGGCCAATATATAAGTCATATTTATCTCTTCTTGAAGCTCTGGTTTTAAAATGGAATGTACCATCACTTTTCGAGTTGAATTTGTATAAGTCGACATATGGTAAATTCTTTGCGCTGGTAGCATCAGCAGACCTAAGGGTAATATCAGTTTGAATTGGCTCATTTGTTATATAATTAACGATTCTCCCATGTCCTTCAACGGTTTTAAAGAGTTTTTTTTGGCAAAACCAAAAAAGCAAAATCGAACACAATAATATCCTAAATACATATTTTACTTTATTCGGCATTAATTTTTCGATATTTATTAAAGATACGGAAAAAATCACCTCCTTTAAAAAAAACAAAGGGCTCCGGAGGAGTCCACTGTTTCTAAAACCAAAACACTAGGGGCTGAAAGCTCCGTAGGAGCGCACTGTATGCTTACTCTATCACAAACTTCTTAACATACAAATTACCTTTACTGTCTTTCATTTGCATCAGGTATAAACCTTGCGAGCAATGCATGAGATCAATTTCTTTTTGCTTACTGATATCTGAGTTAAAATAAACCTGCTTGCCTTCGTAATTAAAAATTCTGGCTTCAACCGCATCCCTGTTATCTCCTAATGAAACATTTAATTTACCCGAGCTTGGATTTGGGTAAATTAAAATCCCTTTTGTGATAGTAATAGGCTTATCAATATTGGTAGTAAATACATAGCAATAATTAGAGTCTTTTAAGGTTTTGTTTAATGTGGCAATTACAAAAGTTGTTTGATTTACACTCATGGATGCGGTAGCCTGAGATAAACTTGAAGTTAAACCAATGCTTGACGTATTTGGCGCATAAGGTTGTTCATTGCACAAAAGTCCGGTAAAATTGTGCTTATAAACGAATACCTCATTTGCAGTAAAAGACTTCTTACTAAACAAATTGTAATTATAAAAATTATCCATAGAGCTTGTAGATGTAAACTCCTTAATTTCAAAAGTGTCAACAAACATTTTCTTAGACGAGATTATATTTATTGCGGTATCAATTTTTACATTAATAATTTCTGTTCCTTTTCCCGAACCAATATCATTAACAAAAGTTAAAACGCTATTTTTATTATATGAAATAAGCCCCCTTGCGTGAACATTATTAAACTCCTTTGAAATTAAAATGTTATTTAAACTATCTGCTAAAATACACGTTGAACTATTGAGTTTATCAATTAGATAAACTACTTTTTTTCCAACGTTAGTAATGTAATGGTTTCCCGTACTGATAAGATTTAGGGTAAAGCAAAAATCAGAAGAAAAAACCGAATTATAATTTAAATTTGAAATCAAATTTATGTTTTTCGATGTCGAATCCATAGTTATAATGAACGCTTTCATTCCTCCATCAGCAACCCCAAACTTAGGTTTTGTAAGATAGTTATTCGCCGATGGCTGATAACCATATTCCATCCAGTTAACCGAAGTGTTGTTTGTATCAATGTTTCCTCTGAACGAAGCCAAGCCGTCAGCTGTAAAACTAAAGTACCTCCCACTTCCGTAAAAGAGCAGTCTGCTTTTATCAGGAGTAAGTTTGATGTCTGTTGTCGCACAATAATAATTAGAGTTGGCAACAAACCAATCACTATTAAAATTACGCTGCCAAATTATATTATTTGTTTGCGTATTGAATTTCATTATAAAAGCGCTGCGTCCATTAAACGGTGAAGCAATTTCACCACCCAAATACAATACACTTTTATAAAGATAGCCGGCATTAACTTGCAATAAATGAGGTTGGGCCGAAATAACTTTCGTGCTGATTATTTGGCCATTCGTCTTTTTTAGTTTAACATAATAAACACTTCCGTTGCCCAAATTGCAAAATCCGCCCAGATTAAAATCGCTGTTGTAAACAAGGTGAATGTAAAGGGAATCTTGTTCAATGAAAGCTGCCTTTCCGTAATTATAATTATTAGCACTATCTTTAATTACTTTTAAAAAGGGAACTGATTGAGCATTGGTTGAGAAAACAAAAAACAATAAGCATAACATTATTACAACGTATACTGTTCTAAGTCCTTTACTTATTATTTCAAAAAAATTCATTTTGAATAAAACTAGTCTTTCTCCCTACTCTATCACAAACTTCTTAACATACAAATTACCTTTGCTGTCTTTCATTTGCATCAGATATAAACCTTGAGAACAATGCATGAGGTCGATCTCTTTTTGTTTACTGATATCTGAGTTAAAATAAACCTGCTTGCCTTCGTAATTAAAAATGGTTGCTTCCATAGTTTCAACATTTTCTGCCATACTGACAAATAGTTTTCCATTACTTGGATTTGGATAAATTGAAATTGAATTTTGTGAAGAAGAAATTTCTTCAACACCAACTGTAGAAATGGTCAACACTTTATACATAGTATCCGAATTACAAGAATTACTTGCAATTAACATTACGGTGTAAGTTCCGCCGGCATAAACGTGCGTGGTGTTTGTTGCAACGCTTGAAGTCGCATCACCAAAGATCCAATTATAAGTAGTGGTGTTGGTTGAACTGTTTGTAAATGTAACTGTGTTTCCACTAACTGCTGTTGTAAACGAAGCATAAGCTTTCATGTTATTATTGTTCATCGCAGTATCTGCAACGCCTTCGCTCATGTTATAATAAGTTCCGCTTGGTGATGTTTGTAAAATTAAAGTGCGTACCATGTATTTGTAAATGCCTTTGTATAATAAACAATTATTGGTATACGATGTTCCGGCTATCGGAAGCGAATTAATTTTTACATAATTGGTATTGGTATCATTCTTCATGTAAATATTATATCCGATAACTGCGGTTTGTGTTGAAGCTGTCCAACTGATATTACAATTGTTTCCAACCTTAGTTGCAACCACGTTTGAAACCGGTGCAACAATATCATTACGTAAAGTCGGGTCGCCCATTAAACCTGTGTGCACCCAGCGACCGGTAATTCCTGTAGCAGGGGTAAAATATAAATTGAACAACGCATTTTGAGATAACAAGGCAGAGTAACCGATATTCTCGCCTAATCCCATATGGTGGAATTGCCAGTGTGGACGACCTGACCAAACGCTTGTCAACGTTTTTCCTTGTGCTAAAGGGGCGCGTAAAAAATTATCGTTACTATCCCAATCTCCAAAATAAGAACCGAACAACATCGTAAACACACCTTGTAAATTTGAGGTTGCAAAATTTCCGGTTGTTCCAACACCGCTGCAGCTCGTGTAGCTTCCGCCTCCGCAACCGTAAGACCATTTATAGCTTGTGCCCGTCATTAACGTAAAATAATCCCCTTGCGTTACATTTGTATTTCCAACTAATGGTGATAAATTTTTAAACCCACTTGCCGCAAAACCTTCGCCGCCAAAATAACCGAAGTTGTCATCAATAACAGCTTGATTTATTGCAGTGAATATTTTTTTACGATAGTCGTGATCTTTATCTAAATAATTTTTTAATAAGGTTTGTTCTGTTGTTGCAAATGAAGGCATGTTTGCAAAATCGGCACGACCAACTTGCAATTCTAAGTCGGAAGGAATTAGGCTTTGATCGTATTTACCATCGCCAGGTACATTTT
>JAYTSW010000414.1:0-3932 GCA_043745425.1 Sphingobacteriaceae bacterium
ATTTGAGCAATCAAAACACTTTCTTAAGTTTGAGTTGACGAAATTAAATTTCGTCCTAGTTAATCTTTGTTTAAACGAAAACCTTTAAATCAAATCACCTTGAAAAAATTCTATTTGTTTTTAATCTTATTTCTTTGCGTTATCAGTTCTTTAACATCATTTGCTCAAACAGAATTTTACGTTTAACTACAATTTGGAAGAAAATAACGACGGTCGTTTGTTGGTTGAAGATGGGCTTGGGAAAATTGTAATTGATAAAAAAATTAGTTCCCGTTCGACAATAATTTCAACATCTTCATTAATTTCCGGATGTTACATTTATAAATTCTATTCAACAAACTTACCAGTAAGAACCGGTAAGATCATCATAATAAAATAACATGCTCACCAGAATCAAAATCACCGATCTGCTACTACCGGTGATTTTATTTTTTATTTTCAACATTAACTGCTATGCACAGAATAAAAACAACATCTGGTGCTTCGGCGACAGTGCCGGCATTGATTTCAATCAATCACCTCCAGCGCCAATTTTTTCCAGCGTAAGAAGTAGGGGAAGCTGTGTGTCAATCGCTGACAGCTTAGGAAATATATTATTCTACGCAAACGACCGCGCTGGCAATTGGAATAATTCAACTCAGGTTTGGAATTCGCAGAATAATTTAATGATCAGTGGTGACTCAATTCAAGGTGAATCGTTATACAATGAATTAATTATTATCCCCAAACCCGATGATAATAATAAGTTTTACTTATTTACTGGAAATGAAGTGTACCCAGGTTCTGAAGGGCTTTATTATTCAATAATTGACTTAAATCAAAACGGTGGTTTGGGTGTTGTTGCTCAAAAAAATATTCAACTGAATACAGATCCAATCACAGATTGTTTAACCGGAATCAAACATGCAAATGGACGTGACTGGTGGTTAATTACTCAGTCGCAGGATACTGACACAACCAACGCATTTTATATCAGGTTAATTTCCTCTGATAGTATTCATGCTCCCATTATTCAAAATATGGGAGGCACAAAAGATTATTATCTTACTAAATTATGCTTAACTAAAGATGGTAAACATTTAATGCAAATAAATTTAGGAGGGTTCATGGCGCAATATGATTTTGACAGGTGTACAGGAACAATTAGCAATCAGCAAATTATTTTTCAAGAACAGCTTTCAAATAGAGATCGATATTTTTTATCAGGCGCATATTCTCCAAGTGGAAGTTTTTATTATACGGTTACTACGTTTTATTCATTTAGTGATGGTAAATCACGGTTGATTCAATTTGATTTAAACAATCCAGATATTTCGGGATCAGCAGATACTTTAATAGTTGATAGTTTGCCGAATTATCCTGGTCTTTTAAAACTTGGCCCTGATAATAAAATTTATTTAAGTAGTGCATTTTACGTTGCTGGTTTATCAAATAATTATCCCTATCCCGACAGTGTCTACAACACCATCAACATGAATTTAAGCGTAATTAATTCTCCGGATAGTTTGGGAAGTGCCTGTGATTTTCAGCCGTACAGTTTTTATCTTGGAAGAAAACGAACATACTGGGGTTTGCCTAACAATCCGGATTATGAAATGGGGCCGGTCGTTGGTAGTATTTGCGATTCATTGCATTTGGATGTTGTACAAATTAGTAGTCCTTCAACCCGGCTTTTGCTGTCACCGAATCCTTCAAGTAAATTAATTTACATCAATGCAAGTGGACTGAAAGGAAAGAAAGGTTCGTTAAAGATTTTCAACTCCATTGGTGAAGAAATTTTTTCGAAACCTTTAAATATTTTTAACGGCGGATATGCAACGGAAGAAATTGATGTAAGTTTATACCAAAGTGGATTGTATGTTGTGAAGTGTGAAACAGGAAAGGAAGTAATGTCGTCGAAATTTATTCGACAATAATTTAGTATTGTTGACTGGAAATTTATTTTAATAAAATAAAATGCTCACCAGAATCAAAATTACCGGCCTTATACTACCGGTGATTTTATTTTTTATTAGTCAAGTTAATTGTTTTGCCCAAGGCCGAAATAACATCTGGTGCTTCGGTGACAGTGCAGGAATTGATTTTAATCAGTCTCCTCCTGTCCCGATTGTATCAAGTGTGAGAAGCAGGGGTAGTTGCGTTTCGATTTCAGATAGCATAGGAAATTTATTGTTTTATGCAAATGACAGAGTTGGAAATGGAAATAATTCAACCATTGTTTGGAATTCGATGCATTCAATGATGCAAAATGGAGATACATTACAAGGTGAAGGCGTTTATAATGAACTGGTCATTATTCCTAAACCCGGATCAAACCATCTATATTATCTTTTTACCGGCAACGAAACCTATCCGGGTACAGAGGGATTGTATTATTCCATTATTGACATTTCACTTAATGGTGGTTTAGGTGAAGTTGTTCAGAGAAATGTTCGTATGAATACTATTCCGATTGCCGATTGCCTGACGGCGATTAAGCATGCCAATGGCAGAGACTGGTGGCTGATCGCACCATCGGTGGAAGCGGATTCTTCAAATCGGTTTTATATTTACCTAATTACACCGGATAGCATTTATACTCCTGCTATTCAGGATCTGCTGGGCACAAGGGGGTATGGATTGACAAAACTTTGTCTGACAAAAGATGCATCCCATTTAATGCAAATTAATTTAGGTGGCTTTATGGCTCAGTATGATTTTGACCGTTGTACCGGAGTAATCAGCAATCAACAAATTATTTTTCCTGAACAATTGTCAAACAATGACCGGTATTTCATTTCAGGAGCTTATTCGTCTAATGATAATTTATTTTACGTTACCACTACTCCCTATACAATTAGTTATAATGTTTCACGCTTGGTACAATTTGATTTGCTCAGTTCAAACATCTTATTAAGTGCAGATACTTTATTGATAGATAGCTTACCGGAAACTCTTGGACTTTTAAAAATAGCTCCAGACAACAAAATTTATTTAAGCAGCGCATATTATGTAAATGGTTTATCAAATAATTATCCTTATCCCGACAGCGTTTACAACACCGTCAACATGAATTTAAGCGTGATTGAATTCCCCGATAGTTTAGGAAGTGCTTGCAGTTTTCAGCCGTATAGTTTTTATCTTGGTGGGAAGCGAACCTATTGGGGGTTGCCTAATAATCCTGATTATGAAATGGGGCCGATTGTTGGTTCTGCATGTGACAGTCTCTCGAATTCCGTTCAAGCTATCGCATATCCAATTAATTCATTAAACATCTTTCCAAACCCAACCAAAAACCATTTGTACATCGTTCTTAGTGGCAGGGAACAGATTAAATCAATTAACATTTATAATTCCATCGGGCAGATCCAACAGAACATTTCTTATTCATCAATTAAAAACGGAGTGTATGTGGAAGTGAATACTTCGTCACTCTCATCCGGAATTTATTTCCTTCAACTCCTCACGGACAAGCAGAACATAACCAGGCGCTTTGTCAAGGAGTAATTCACTCCAAAATGTTTCGCTTAGGTTTCGTTATTGAAAATCACTATCCGCAACGGCAAGAAAACCAAGAGCATATTAAAATACACTAAGTCCGCCAGAATGAGGCTTTTTGCTTTTCATTAGGAGACGTTAGGAGCTGTTAGGAGACTATGGGGTGTCGCTCTGGTTTCGCCGGAGGGCGTTTGGGTGCTTCGCCAGAGAGTGGTGACTGCGGAAAAATGGACAGTGTCTGGGATCGTCTAATTATTTTTTTTGTTTCTTTAGGAGCATACTCAGGTATTTCGCGAGGAGACTTATAGGAAAAATGGGATAGAGGGAAATTCGCGGAAGCTTCGCTGAGGTTTGGAGAGATTCACTAAATAGGGGCGTCTGCGGAAAACTTATTCTTCGGGCAGGAAAGAAGGAAAGCGAAAGGCTCAAATAAATTTTATATTTGTTGGTGAAAG
>JAYTSW010000415.1:0-3922 GCA_043745425.1 Sphingobacteriaceae bacterium
GCCACGACTTAATTGATTTAAGAAAAATTTCAAGGTTTATGTCACACATTCGCTTTGGCCTTTTCATAAACATGGGAATTTGCACTTTGGTTTATTTTATAGTGAATAGTAAAAAAACAATCGACAGAATAATTTCAGGTTTTGCTATTATTTATTTATTGTGGTTTATGTTAAAGTTCGGACTAGTTACAGGATTAGTGTTATTTGGACTGGTTAGTTTATCATTTATTATTTATCTGATTATAAAACAAAATTTGAAAATAAAATTGGCTGGCTTTTCAATATTAGTGATTGGTGCTTGCGTTGGACTTTGGTTTATAAACAGCGAATGGCAGAAAAATAATTTTATAGATACATCTATCAACAATGTTGCCGCAAAAAAATCTGCGGCTGGTCGCTCTTATTATCCTATTGGGAAAAACACACAAACCGAAAACGGATTTTATCTCGCATACAATATTCAATATGATGAATTAGAAAAAGCTTGGCCTAAATTAAGCAAGATCGGAGTCTTAAATAACGATAAAAGAGGAAACCCTGTTATATGGACATTACTACGGTATATGACTAGTAAAGGTTTAACAAAAGATTCTGTTGGTTTATTACAATTGAATAAAATAGATATTGAAAACATTGAAAACGGAATTGCTAATTACAAATACGCAAATGCCTCGGCTTTGCAAGTACGAGTAAATCAATTTTTGTGGGAATATCAGGATTATAAAAATGGCGCGAACCCATCCGGTAATACTATGCTAATGCGTTTTGAGTTTTGGAAAGCAGCTAGTTACATTATTAAAAGAAATGTTTGGGTTGGTGTTGGTACCGGCGATGCACAAGCTGCTTTTAATAAAGCGTATTATCGTACCGAAACAAACCTCGCTTACAATTGGCGTTTGCGCTCGCATAATCAATTTTTAGCAATAACAGTAAGCTTTGGAATTTTAGGATTATTACTTTTTCTATTCAGTTTAATTTATCCGACTTTTATATTGCGAAAAAAACTGAACGGTTTATACTTTGTTTTTCTGTTTATTGCCGTTGTTTCTTTTTTAACGGAAGACACACTCGAGTCACAATCTGGAGTGAGTTTTTTCGCTTACTTTAATTCTTTACTGTTGTGGCTAGGGTTTACTGATCGTTTAAAAAACGAAGAGAACTAAAATTTGTAACCTTGATGGTGACGGTCGAATTCATCCTTTTCAAATGTAGGATTTACTTGTAAAAAGAAATAGTTGTATTCTTCAAACAAACTTTTATCGTCGTAAATTTTTACACCAATGGGTAAGAAATAAAACTGATCAATGTAAATCGTTACATTTTTAGCATACCAATTCGGAACTTTTATTACTTGTCCTTTTTTAAGAATGTCGAAATAATCTTTAAACCTCGGATTCAATTCTACAATCATATATTCACTCACAAATAACTTGCGGGCAATAGAAGTAATGCTTTCATTTTCTCCAACCGTGTAAGAAGTATAAGCGAAATCTTTATTATTAATTACCAATTTGTAGCAAGGGCGATTATTGCATTTTTCTTCACCCTCCAAAGCAAAATACTGATCCACTTTATCACCTAATTTTGCTGCACTGTATTCTATAATGGAACCAAAATAATCAAAGCCCATTTCATTAACCGTGTGATGTTGATCCTGTCGCATCAACGAACCCATTGGGTCGAGGTTTAAATTGATATAAGGAAACGAGTTTGGTTTTACTAAAGCTTTACCGTTGTTAGTCCCAGTGGTCCATAACACTTCAATGCCTTTGATATAAATATAAAGCATACGAGGTTTGCGGTTAAGTTTTACTGCCGACTCATAGTGATTATAGCCCTTGCGTCCACGCTCAGTAATTTTTAAATTATACTTCAAGCGCTCAACATCTTTAATAGCCTTTACCATCTTGGTAGCAATGGTTTTAGCATCGAGGTTTTCTTTAACCTGCGCCAACCCGTTCAAACTCAACAAAGTAAAAACAATCGCTATTTGGGTGTAAAATCCCTTACAAAACATGAGCTGCAAAAATAACATTGTTTTTGTACTTCTCCATTATTTTAACTTTGAAAATGCTAAAAAAATAAGTTGAATCTAAACTCCCTATAGACTAAATTTGGTTTTAAATGCTAAATTTGGAGTCCTAATAAAATGATTGTACAAAAGACCATAATTAACGGAATTTCGGAGCTGCTTTATAACCACGATTATGTGGTTGTTCCGGGTTTTGGAGGCTTTGTTTCACGCAATCAACTATCGCATTACTCATTAAATAAAGAAGTGCTTAGTCCGCCTTCAAAAAAAATAGTATTTAATGTTCAGTTAAAACAAAACGATGGCATTTTAGCAACTTGGTTAAAAGAAAAAATCAATTGCGATTTTAATCAAGCTACTAAACACATAGACGAATTTGCAGCGCACTGCAAAGTGTTGTTGGATACTAAACATCGCTTGGAATTTGAAAACTTAGGTTTATTTTATTTAGACTTTGAAAAAAATATTTGTTTCGAACCAAAGACCGATATTAATTTTTTAATTGAAAGTTTTGGCTTAAGCAATATCACTTTAAAAGAGTTAGATAAAGAAGAATCACAAAAAATAATAGAGACAAAAGATCGTTTCGAAAAAGTTGAGATTAGTCAACCCGTTAAGCAACGTAAGTACAAACGCATTGCCGCTCTTGCAGTTGGTATTCCTATTTTAGGAATGGCTATTTTATTTGCAGTAAATTTTGTAAAACCTAATACCATTTCTTATTCTAAAGTTTTAGGATTAGCTGGAAGCGAAACCACTTACTCGCCACTTAATTATAATTCATCTTTAACAGAACTTGAAATAAAAAATGCAGCACCTTATGTGGTAGATGCAAACGGTTACGCTGCTATTAATTTGTTTGATAATAAAACTATTGCAGTTAACATTAGTGCTGTTAAAACAGAATCACACACCGTAACAAAACATTATTCACACGAAATTACTATTGTAGGAAAATATCAGGTTGTAATGGGTTGTTTTAGTGTTAAGGCTAATGCCAAAAAATTTATCAGAACACTTTCCTCTGAAAATATTAAATCAGGTATCAGCGGTATAAATGCAAAAGGATTGCAAGTAGTAAGTTGTGGTGGTTTTAATGATAAAGAAAGTGCAGTCGCTTTATTACAGACTATAAAATCAAAATTCCCAAATGCTTGGGTAATGACACAAGAATAAATTACGATTTACGAAGTAGGAGTGACGAATGTGTCGTGTTCATTTTAACGAACAACTATTTTTTCTCTTCAGTCTTTTCAGCCCCTTTATTTTTCTCGCGCATGTTTTTGTAAACGGTTACAAAAGCCATCATTAAGGCTGCAAAAATAAATAAGCCTAATAAACCCCAAACTAAACTACCTGTTGATTTTACTACAACCAAAAAAACTATACCCACTAAAAGCACAGTGGCTAATTCGTTAAACAAACGTAGTTTAAATGAAGTCCATGAAAATGTAGCGGCTGATTGTTTTTTAAAAATCATTTGGCATTGCAAGTGATACAAAAATAAAACTGCGACTAAAATTAATTTTAACCACATCCATGGTAAAGATAAATACACGGTGTTTTCCCAAATCATCCAAAAACCAAAAATAAAAGTGCCTATCATCCCTGGCCAACCAATAATGTACCAAAGTTTTTTTTGCATGATTAATAATTGAGTGGTAAGAATGCTTTTTTCAGGCTCTTCTTTTTTCTGAGCTTCAGCTGTATAAATAAATAAACGCACCATGTAAAACAAAGCGGCAAACCAACAAACCACAAAAACAATGTGTAAAGCTTTAATATAAAGGAAATCCATACAGCAAAAGTATTAAAAACATTGATACGTGGCTTAGATTCATTTCTCAATGTTCAACCACTTCGTGGTTGTGAGATGGGGGGGGGGGGGGG
>JAYTSW010000416.1:0-3882 GCA_043745425.1 Sphingobacteriaceae bacterium
ACCGATAAAAGTTTCTTCAGCACCAATTGGTAATTGTAATGGAACAGCGTTACCACCTAAAATTTCTCTTGTTTGTTTAACTACGTTTAAGAAGTCAGCGCCCTGACGATCCATTTTATTAACGAAACCTATACGGGTTACGTTATAATTATCAGCTAAACGCCAGTTAGTTTCTGATTGAGGCTCAACACCATCAACTGCAGAAAATAAGAATACTAAACCATCAAGGATACGTAATGAACGGTTTACTTCAACCGTAAAATCAACGTGACCCGGGGTATCAATAATGTTTACTTTATATTGATTATCGCGATACTTCCAAAAACAAGTTGTAGCAGCAGAGGTAATTGTTATACCACGCTCTTGTTCCTGAACCATCCAATCCATTGTTGCAGCACCATCATGTACCTCACCAATTTTGTGATTTACACCTGTGTAGTACAGAATACGCTCGGTACAAGTAGTTTTACCTGCATCAATGTGGGCTGCGATCCCGATATTTCTTGTATATCTTAAGTCCATTTTATATTAAAATCTAAAGTGAGAGAATGCTTTGTTAGCTTCTGCCATTTTATGTACATCTTCTTTCTTTTTGAATGCAGCACCTTCTTCTTTTGCAGCAGAAACGATTTCGCCAGCTAATTTATGAGCCATTGATTTTTCGTTACGTTTACGAGAATAAAGGATTAACCACTTAATACCCATTGATATTTTGCGGTCAGGGCGAATCTCTGAAGGGATTTGGAATGTTGCACCACCTACACGGCGTGAACGTACTTCTACTTGAGGAGTAACGTTTGCTAAAGCTTTTTTCCAAACTTCTAAACCATCTTCGCTAGTACGAGTAGCAACAATACCAATTGCTTCATGAAATATTTTTGAAGCGGTATTCTTTTTACCATCATACATCAAGTTATTTAAAAAACGGGTTACCAAAATATCATTGAAGATTGGATCTGGTAACAACACTCTTTTTTTAGCTTTCGACTTTCTCATCTATTTACGAATTCTAATTGTTTTATAATTATTTTTTCTTTGCAGCGGCTGCAACAGCACCTGCTTTAGGACGTTTTGTTCCGTATTTTGAACGTTGTTGTTTACGTCCTTCAACACCTGCAGTGTCTAAAGTTCCGCGAACAATGTGGTAACGTACACCCGGTAAGTCTTTAACACGACCACCACGTACTAACACAATACTGTGTTCTTGTAGGTTGTGACCTTCACCCGGTATATAAGCAATAATCTCTTGCTTATTAGTTAAACGCACCTTCGCTACTTTACGCATAGCTGAATTTGGTTTCTTAGGAGTGGTAGTGTACACACGTGTACAAACTCCACGGCGCTGTGGACATGAGTCTAATGCAGCCGATTTACTCTTATTGGTCGGTTTTTTACGACCTTTTCTTACTAATTGTGATATTGTAGGCATTTTATCTCCTCTGTATTTATTAAAATTTCACTCTGTAATTTAACTTCTACCCTTTTTTAGGGAGGGCAAAGATAGATAAATAATTGGCAGTGGCAAGGAGAAAAACAGATTATTTTACCTAAAAAAGCATGATAATTTTAGATTTTTACTTTATTTTTATAATTAATTGATTATCAATACGAAAAATTTAATGACAGTTTTGTAAAGTGTTGATTAAGAAATTGCCTTTGGAAGTCATTTAGTAACTACTTTATACATAAAGTATAATATAAATAGTATATATTTGTGTTTTTAATTAAAATTCGAAATATTGCCCATTAATCCATTTAAAACCGATTCTTATTCCGGCAACGACTTTTTTTGCAGTCGAGATGACGAGGCAACCCGTATAATTAATCGCGCCCATTCAAAAATCAATACCATTTTATTAGGCGTGCGCCGTATTGGTAAAACCAGTTTAATAAAACATATATTTGATAAATTAAAATCGGAAAAAGAAACAACCTGCATTTATTTTGACATTCAATCCACAGAAAACATACATGAATTTGCTGATAATTTTAATGAAGCTGTAATAAACACTTTTCCGGATAAGCTTAAATTAAATTTGTTCAAAACAGCCGAACATTCACTTTTAAATTTATTTGAATTTTTAGATAAGCACGAAACAAAAATTTTAATTGCCATTGACGAATTTCAGCAAATCAACCGTTATCCCGAGAAAAACACACTCACTATTTTACGTCAGGCTACACAAAAATTAAAAAACGTAAATTTTATTTTCAGCTGCAGCAGCGAATATTTATTGAATAATTTTTTTGATGATGGAAAAGAATCTGTCTTCACTAATTTTGATTTATTGCAATTAAGCGGTATAAAACAAAGTATTTATTCTGATTTTATTCGTGTTAATTTCGAAAAACACAAGCGAAAAATAAGTAAAGAGGCCATTGATTTTATTTTAAACTGGACACGCTCACATACCTATTACTCTCAGGTTTTATGTAACCGAATGTTTGCAAGCAATACAACTACCATTGAAATTGAAGATGTGCACGAAGAGTGCGGACGAATTTTACAGGAAAACGAAAGCAATTATTTTATTTACCGCAATCTTTTATCACCAGTACAATGGTTATTGCTAAAAGCCATTGCGAAAGAAGAAAAAGTGTATCACCCTACCGCCAAACAATTTTTAATGCAGCATAAAATTGGCACACCCGCCAATATACAACGCGCCCTAGATGCTTTACTGCAAAAAGAGATGGTCTTTGCTGCCCACGATGAAAAAGGCCGGTACTACCAGGTGTTCGATTGTTTTTTGAGTCGGTGGTTAGAGAATTTAGATTGAGTTTGGGTGTTTTTTCGTTTGTTTTAGACGGGAGTTTTTATATCTTTGGTATAGGTCGTAAATGGTAATATCATGAGAAAAATTATTTCATTTCTATTTTTTGTTCTTTTAGTCAATAGTGGCAAATCACAAAACTATGGTTATAGTTGGCACGCTACCAATTATGGTTGGCTCGGAAGTAACGGAACAACAGGAAAACTTTATGATGATGAAAAAGGAACACTCTATTCCGCGACACAAGGTTTTTTATCTACACCTCAATTACTAGTTCAAAAAAAAGACATGGCCAGCGGAAATCCGCTTTATAATATAATTATCCAGGATCCCGGGATGGCTTTCACGAATCCCTATTGCAGGAATTTGAAGACTGATGATGCAGGTAATTTATATATTGTCGGAACCATGAGTGGGTCTAGTCCAACATTAGATTTCGATCCTTCTTTTGCAAACTATAACCTTTCTTCACTTGGAACTAGTGATTTCATAGCAAAATATTCACCCAGCGGTACTTTTTTATATGCATTTATTACAAATGAATCGATTAGCGATTTTGCTTTTGATTCTCAAGGAAGCATTTATACTGTTGGAACTTTTTCGGGTTCGGTTGATTTTAATTGGAGCGCTGCTACTAATACTCTCACTTCAAATGGAGCCTATGATATCTTTATTGCTAAATATAATTCATCGGGTCAATACATCAGAGCCTACAACATAGGAAGTGCTAATTATGAGTACGGAAAAAATATTATCAATGATGGTAGCGATAAATTCATTATCGCAGGAACATTTTCTAATACACCTGTTGATTTTGATCCAAAAGCAACCTCTTACATTTTAACATCACAAGGAGGATCTGATCTTTATTTAGCCCGATACGATTCCATATTTAATTTCAATTGGGCAAATAACATTGGTGGTACAGGTGCCGAAGATCTTTATAAAATGGATAAAGAGAATAAAAAAGTGCAGATAGTTGCCTATTTCAATAGTCCAATTATGGATGTAGATATTAGCGCTTCAACACTTAATTTATCTACATCGGGGCCATACAAATATGCTATGATTTCTTATGATACAAGCCGTGTTTTACAATTCGGATATG
>JAYTSW010000417.1:0-14622 GCA_043745425.1 Sphingobacteriaceae bacterium
TAATAAAAGCAAAAAAATGGAAATATTAATTAACGACAGAAGAAAAATATTTACAATCTGCAAAGATTTTAATAATCAATTCCCAAGCTTAAAACTTGAATTTCATGTTAAATCATCTCATTCATCTGGAGCGGCAAGCAAAAAAGTAATAAAAAGTGAAAGTAAAAAAATTGGTCAGTGTAGGACAGTACATAAAGATGGCACAATAAGTATTAGCCCGAACATGACTATAAACGAACTAAAACAAAATTTTAGTGGTATATACGGATTAAGTGTCAAAATATCAGCTAAGTCTGGCGGGTCGTGGATTGAACCTGTTGGAGCAAATAAATTTTCGCTTGATGAACAAAATAGAAAAGCGAACTCTTCACAAACAGAATTTTAGGATAAATGAATTAGTGAATAATCCGAGAAGAAATTTAAATGGTGATAACAAATAGCCCTGAAACGATTCGGGGCTTTTGTTTTAGATAGTAAGATGAATATTGAATTAATGAATAATAAGTAAAGGTGTTTTCGAGTGGAAAATAATTTTTTTAGTCACACTGCTTCCAAACAGTATTTGAAATAGATTATGTTTTTTGGGATTTAGGATAATAAGATCGGCAGGATAATTAGTATAATGATCTTCAAGTCCAAAAGCTACATCTTTATCGGCCAATAAAAATGTTTTATGTTTTACTCCAACTAATTTCTCTTCTACAAAATCAATAGAACTGGCTGTTATTTCACTTCTTTCTTTAAAAGGGTCTTCAACACTTATAATTTCCAACTCTGCATCAAATACTTTTGCAAAATATTTAGTGGTATAAACAGTAGTAGAATCTTCTGTATGGTTCATATCGCAAGCAAAAGAAATTTTGCGAATGCGTTTGTATTTAAAACCATCAGGTATAACAAACAAAGGTACTTCTAAACAACGTGCTACTGTAATTGAAGCACTTCCAATAATATGCTCTTTAATTTTCCCGGCTTCACCAACAATGCCCATTACCGCTAAATCAATCTTTTTGCTTTTACACTCTTCTTCAATTACGGAACATGTTTCTCCCATAACAGATAAACATTCTATATCTAAATCGGGACTTTTTTTTAGGAGATTAGCTTTCAATTCCCTTAAATTGGCCTCTGAAAATTGGTGTATTTCAGCTAAAGCTTCTATAGGAAGTCCTGTATCGTAATTGGCTGAAGGAAGCGGATAAGCATTAACTAAAATAAGTTTTGAATTAAAATATTTGGCTAATTCAAGCGCGTAATCCGCTGCATTATTGGCAGCCGAAGAAAAGTCTGTTGCTAAAAGAATTGTTTTCATTTTTTGTTTAAAACTACTTCTTACTAGCGCGTCGGTCGATGACCAATCTTTCATTAATAGATGATAAATGTCAGTTAAATGGGAGTTAATCTAACTGATGTTTTTTATCAGGTAAAACGTTATCTAAACTCCAATTTAATTGCTTAACAAAGGTTTGTTTACGATGCTTACAATCTGTAAGTGGACAAATAGAGCAGGAGGTGGGCAAACAAGGATCGGCGTGAATGAAAAATTCTATCTCATGATCCATACTTTCTTTAACAATTTTTTCTACTTGTTCAATTTCATGATGACTTTCTTCTAATGAATCGTACCAAGGTAATGTTATATGACAATCGATATGCAAATGTGCGCCGTATTTAAGTATTCGTAAATTATGAATGTCAATCCATTTTTGTCTACGGTTTTTATTTAGTAAATCAATTAAATGTTGAAGTTTCTCATAATCGGCCTCATCTAATAAATTAGTGATGGATTCTCTTATAAGTTTAAATCCAACAAAAACAATATAAGCACCAAAAATAATGGTTATAACATAATCAATCCAATTTAATCCAGTGAAATAAATAATTAATAATCCTGCAACTAAACCAATACTTGAAATTGTATCGGAGATTAAGTGTTTACCATCAGCAACCATTACAGAAGAATGATTTTGTTTTCCAACTTTGATGATGTAAGCACCTAAAAAATAATTCACCAATCCAGCAAAGCCAGAAATATACGCGCCCGCATCGGCGTGTTCAATAACATCTTTGTGAAAAAAGGCAATGCCACCTTTAAATAACATGCCGATTCCTGCCAGTAAAATCATGCCGCCTTCAACACCTGAAGAAAGAAATTCAATTTTACCATGTCCATATGGATGATTTTCGTCTTTTGGTTGCGATGCGTAATGAAGACTGTATAAAGCAAAACTTCCAGCTAAAACATTAACTATAGATTCGAGCGCATCAGTTAAAATCGCATTGGAATGAGTGAAAAAATACGCAGTGAATTTTAAAATTAATAAAACGATTCCTGCAAATAATACAAAACGCATTATTCGAATTTTTTTTTGATTTATTTCAGTATAGTTTTCCAACTTAATCCAAATTATATTGTTCTGTTTTAACAGGAATAGATACATGCTTATACCCTTCGGTTAAAAGTTTTTCTTTAAAAACAACTTTTGCATCCGTTTCTCCGTGCACTAAAAAAATACCTTTTACTTTAGTTTTATCCTGACAAGATATAAAACGAATAAGTTCGCTGTAATCTCCGTGTGCACTGTATGAATGAATGGATTCTATCTGAGCTTTCACTTCAAACTCATCACCATATATACGAACGCTTTTTTCCCCGCGCATTAATCTTGCTCCAAGAGTATTTGGCGAACAGTAACCAACCATTAGCACTGTATTTCTTTCATCCGAAATGCAATGCATTAAATGATGTTTAATACGACCAGCATCGCACATACCCGAAGCCGAAATAATTATGCAGGGTTCTTTAGAAGCATTTAATGCTTTTGACTCAGCTGATTCTTGAATGTATATTAAATTATTAAATCCAAATGGATCTGGATCTGTTTTAATATATTCCCTTAACTCTTCATTAAAACATTCCGAATGTTTTCTTACAATGTTGGTTGCACTTGTTGAGAGTGGGCTGTCAACATAAGTTTTAATATCGGGTAACAATCCTTTGTTTTTTAATTTATCCAACGCAAAAACAATTTCCTGTGTGCGTCCTAAACTAAAAGCCGGAATAATTAATTTGCCTTTTTTCTCAACACAAGTATTTAAAACAATATTTAATAATTTGGATTCTGAATCTTTATTGGGTTCATGCAATCTGTCGCCATAAGTTGACTCACAAATAATATAATCAGCTTGTGGAAAAGGCTGGGGCGCTTTTAAAAGCATATCAGTATAACGACCAACATCTCCTGAAAAAGTTAAATGTGTTTTTTTATTATTTTCGGTGGCTGTTATATTTACCGCTGCAGCGCCAGTAATATGACCTACCTCAGAAAACCGAAATGAAATTTCTGAATTAATGGCAAAATCTGCATTAAATGGAATTGGTTTAAAATGTTTAAGACAGCGTTCTGCATCTTTAACTGTATAAAGAGGATTTACAGGTTCCAGATTTTTTTTTGCGCGGCGTTTATTAACGAAACGAATATCGCTTTCATGAATATGGGCGCTATCCAATAATAAAACTTCGCATACATCAAATGTGGCATCAGTACAATAAATTTTCCCTTTAAAACCTTGCTTAAGCAAATATGGTAAATTACCAGAGTGATCAATATGGGCATGTGATAAAATAACAGCTTCAATTTTTTCTGCATCAATATTCAATTCTCGATTCATGCCATCGGTTTCTTTGCCCATCCCCTGATATAATCCGCAATCTAACAGAATTTGCGTCCCACTTTCTGTTAGGATTAAATGTTTACTTCCTGTTACCGTTTCGGTTGCACCAATAAATTTTACCTTCATAAACGACGAATATTTAAATTAGCTGTTAATTCAAAGATAACACTCGTTAGTCAATAAACGGATAATTGTTATTACCAATTGAGAATAAAAAAATCCCCGAACTTTTCAGAACGAGGATTTTATTTAGGGAAATTTTATTTAGTCTTTTATAACTTTTTCCTTATGGAAGTGTTTGCCATCTTTTGTGATTATTACATAGTAAATACCATTGGCACTCTCGGTTAAATTGATTTTTGTGATGCTATCTTTTATTAATTGCTTATTTACTAATTGTCCAATTGTATTGTAAACTTCAATAAATGTATTGCTTTCCAGTTGTCCGATCGATACGTAGAACTCGCCATTATTCGGATTTGGATAAACACCGAAGTTTGTATTTGCTGTTGCAATTGGTGTAATGCCAGTACAAGGTGAAACGGTTTGAATAATTGAAGTTGTACCTGTACAGCCTGCACCAGTTGAACCAGAAACTATATATGTTGTTGTAACGGTTGGACTAACAGCGATTGGGTTTCCTGTAATGGCGCCAGGATTATAAGTATACGAAGCAGCGCCACTCGAAGTTAATGTAGCGCTTTGTCCAACACAAATTACACTCGCACTTGAAGCAGCAGAAACTGAGGGAGCAGAGTTAACAGTAACTGAAACTGTTTTTGTATCCGAACAAGTTCCGTTAGTTCCGGTTACAGTATAGGTTGAAGTTATGGTTGGTGTAACTGCAATTGATGTCCCGGTTCCGCCTGTGCTCCAGCTGTAAGTAGCCGCGCCCGTTGCATTTAAAGTAGATGTTGCTCCAGCGCAAATTGTTGCTGGAATCGCAGTAGCTGCAACCGTTGGCGTAATATTTACAGTTACTGAAGTTGTTTGTGGATTTACACATGTTCCATTAGAACCAATTACGGTATAAGTCGTAGTTGTGCCAGGACTAACAATTATTGCTGCTGTAGTCGCACTTGTATTCCAAGAATAGGTTGTTGCACCACTTGCAGTTAAGGTCGCGCTGCTTCCTGAGCAAATTGAAGCTGGTGTTGCAGTAACAGAAACACTTGGTGCTGCAATTGTACTTACAGAAACTGTCTTTGTGTTGGAACAACCTGCAGCATTAGAACCAGTAACTGTATATGTCGTAGTTGTTGTTGGAGTAACAGCAATGACCGCAGCAGTTGCGCCTGTACTCCAGCTGTAGGTTGTTGCGCCTGTAGCTGTTAATGTAGATGTACTTCCTGAACAAATAAGAGTTGGACTTGCGGTAACGGCAACAGTGGGATTAGCATTTACATTTATTGAAATTGTTTGAGATCCTGAACAACTTCCGCTTGTACCATTAACCGTATAAGTTGTTGCAGTAGTAGGAGAAACAACAATTACCGCAGTGGTTGGTCCTGTATTCCAGGTATAAGTTGAAGCGCCTGACGCGGTAAGAGTTGTTGATCCGCCCGAACAAACTGAAGTTGGGGTGGCCGTAATATTTAAAGTTAATCCCGCCGCAGCATTTAATGAATAAGATTGCGAACCTTTACATCCATTACCATTAGTTACAGTGGCTGTAAAAACACCAACGATACTACTGGTGATACTTGCGCTTGTTGATCCCGTTGACCACAAATAAGTAAGCGGGCCGGGTCCTGAGGACGATGCAGTTAAAGTTGCGGAACTACCCGGACAAATTGTTAATGGATTAGAAGTAATGGTTACTGTTGGAAGTGGATTCACAATCACATTAGTTGTGCCAACAGGGCCTGTACATCCGCCAACTGTTGCCATAACTGAATATACACCTGCGGCTAAGGTTGTAACACCGGGAATATTTGGGTTTTGAATTGTTGATGTAAATGAATTTGGTCCGTTCCAATAATAAGTTGCTCCCGGAATTGTACTCGCTAATAAATTTAATGTGCTTCCTGCGCATAAAGGCGAATTACTGGCAGCAACCGGTGAAGCAGGTCCTGGGTTTACGGCTACAGAAATTGTTTTTGTATTGGAACAAGTTCCGTTAGTTCCGGTAACAGTATAATTTGTAGTTGTGGTTGGAGTAACAACTATTGCTGCCGTTGTAGCACCAGTGTTCCAGCTATAAGTGGCGGCGCCGCTTGCTGTAATTGTAGCATTACTACCGACGCAGATTGCAGTTGGACTAGCCACAACACTAACAGTAGGAGTGGTGTTAACCGTTACCTGAGTTGTTTTTGTTGAAGCACAACCCGCCGCATTGGTTCCTGTTAAAGTATAAGTAGTTGTAATTGTAGGGCTCACGCTAATTGTTGCAGTATTAATATTACCGGGCATCCACGTGTAATTTGTTGCACCGCTTCCTGTAAATGTTGCAGTGTTACCCGCGCAAATTGTTGCACTTGCTGGTGCGATGTTAATAGTTGGAGAACCACTCACGGCAACTGAAATTGTTTTTGTGTTAGAACAACTTCCATTAGACCCTGTTACAGTGTAAGTAGTGTTTATAGTTGGAGTAACTACTACTACAGATGTAGTTGCACTAGTACTCCATGTATAAGTTAATGCGCCAATTGCACTTAATGTGGAACTGCCACCTGCGCAAACTATTGTTGGTGATGCTGAAACTATGACAGTAGGCGATGGTGTAATAGTAACTGTTTTCACAAATGGAGTACTTGGTCCGCTACCATTACTTGCAACTAACGTTATTGTATAAATTCCGGGTGAAGCATAACTAACTGTCGGATTTTGTAAAGTTGAAGTTGAAGGAGCGCCACCAGTCATAGTATACGACCAAGAGGTAGGACTTCCTGTAGATAAATCAGTAATAGAAAGAGTTTGTCCGACACACGCCGGATTTGGATTAACTGAAAAATTTGCGATAGGCGAGGCCGCCGAACATAACCCGTGCGTGCCCAAAAATTTTCTGTACGGACTATTTGCCATTGCAGTTTGCATTCGTGTTCTCTGGTCTTCACTAAACATAAACATCGCGCAATCGTAACTATAGTCCATAAAATTCTGAAACATTTCTCCATCGGGTGAATTTGATGGAGGGCCTGCGCAGGTACCTACATTATATGGATATGTAGCCGGACAATTAACAAAATTAGCTGCCGCTGCCGGCGGTGTATCATTGCAATAATCCGTTACGCAATTGCCATCACCCCAAATATGTCTTAAGCCAACCCAATGTCCGATTTCATGTGTACACGTTCTTCCCAAATCATAACCTGCAGAATAAGTTCCGCCAGGAAAAATAACTTTACTTCCAAATGAAGCGGCCCACGACCAAAAGCCATCTGTTTTATTTGTTCCGGTTGCACCAGGTATTCCTGGTAAAGTGCTTAAAACGGGAAATGTGGCGTAACCTAATAAGCCAACGGATGCTTGTTCATCAGTTACCCAAACATTCAAGTATTTACTAACATTCCAAATGGTATTAGGTTTAATATAGCCATCAATAAATCCCATAAATTTTCCACTAGTATTATAAGCAGCATTTGCTGGATCTTTTGATGTAAAAGTTCCGGTTAAAGCCGGTAGTGTATTACAATCTACTCGGTGAATACCAGGTTCTGCTAATATATTTCCTAAAGAATCTTTAAGTGCCAAACAAAAAGTAATATTAGTATTTGAAATTTTAATACGACCTAAGCCATCTTTACTTGCAGCCCCCACGATTGGATTAGTCGCCCAATTTGTAAATGCGTTTGTGGGGTAAGTACTAATGTTATAACCAACACCAGTATAATCATCATTTAAAACTTGAACCTGAGAATTTATTTGTCCCTGTTGTAAATTAGGAAATGTACCTATAGGTTGCGCATTATGTATTACGTGAATAATTACTGGGATGGTATAAGCCGCTTGAGTGCTATTACCTGTAATGCTTTTTTGATTAGTTGTTTGCGGATTAGCCGCAATGAAATCTGCAATTTGCTTCTGAAATTGCGCTTCCCATTGTTGGGATGGAATACCTGTTCCACAGGATCTCTGAGGTGGACCCTGAATATAAGTTGGAGTTTGCTTCGAATTGTTTTGCGCGTTTAAATTCATAAACGAAAACAAACCGCAAAAAGCAATGGTCGAAAAAAGTAGATTTTTTATTTTCATTGGAATAGAATTAGTGTAATAAAAATAGTGCATTGAGGTTTTTAATCAAAACCAATAAACCGGATTTTCGACAAACCCCAAGAGATTTCGACCAATTGAATGAGCGAAGAATGATAGCCATTCGTCCCTTAAGTCCGATTTGATAAAGGGGATGTTAAATTGTACATTTGTCACCATCCTCACATGGCCCTTATAGAAGAAGAAAATAGTATTGAAAGCAAACCAAAAGAGATGTCGTTTTTACAACATCTTGAAGAGTTGCGTTGGCATTTGGTAAGAAGTGCGGCTGTTATTGTTGTTTTAGCCATTGTTATTTTTTGTTTACCTGGTATTTTTATTGATCAGATTTTTTTAGGACCAATCCGACCTGATTTTATTTCTTATAAAGCGTTTTGCGCAATGGGTCATAAATTAGGAATGGGCGATGTAATGTGCATGAATGTGAAAGAAGTTAAACTTCAAACTCTTGGCATTTCAGAACAATTTTTTACGCATATGTGGTTTGCTTTTATGGGCGGATTGATTTTAGGCTTTCCTTTTATCTTATGGGAATTATGGAAATTTGTTAGACCTGCTTTAAAAGATAAAGAAATTGGTCCTGTAAAAATTTTCATTGTGATTGCTTCCATGTTGTTTTTAATGGGAATTTGTTTCGGGTATTTTATTTTATTTCCGATGTCTTATAATTTCTTAATCAATTATCAAATGTCAGATAGCGGATTAATTCAAACCAATCAAACTTTGGATGATTATTCTTCTTTCATAACTACAATGACATTAGTGTCTGGTATCATTTTTGAATTACCTGTATTGATTTATTTTTTAACGCGTATGACTTTGGTTACTCCTCAATTCATGCGTAAATTTCGCAAGCATGCTGTTGTAGTCATTTTAGTGGTTGCTGCTATTGTAACGCCGAGTCCGGATGTAACTTCTCAAATGTTGGTTGCTGTACCAATGTATTTTCTTTATGAGATAAGTATTTTCGTTTCCAAGTACGTTGTAAAAAAATATAAATTAGCTTAATTATGAGTAATCAGGTAAAAGAGTTTAACGACTATCGTGCTAAAATGAACGATGTGTTAATGAGCAAAGATAATTTAGTATTAAAGCGTCTTTTTAATTTAGACACGAATACTTACGCAGATGGCGCGTTGAATGTAAAGACAAAAGAAATGCTTGGTCTAGTAGCGAGTATGGTTTTACGTTGCGATGATTGCATAAAATATCATTTAGGGAAATGCAAAGACGAAGGTTGTACGACGGAAGAAGTTTATGAAATCTTTGCAGTAGCGAATATTGTTGGAGGTACTATTGTAATTCCGCATACCCGTCGCGCTGCGGAATATTGGGAAGAATTATCCAAATAAACTTTTTAAAATGAAATTAAAATTCTTCTCAATTGTAATTCTGGTTATTCTATTTGCAAATTGCCATAGCCAAACTTTGGTTAAAGGATTATACGTGGATAAATTCAATTTGATTTTAGGAAATATCCAGAAGGAAGATAGCTTGTTAAATTACGCGGTAAATAAAGGTTTTAATTATTTGGCCTTATATGATTTGTGGACTATTCACACCACTTCAAGTTTAACTAATACAAGCACCGCTTTACCTTTGGCGAATTTTATTAATAAAGCTAAAACTGTTTTTGGAATTGCCGCCATTGGAGGAACGGGAGAAAATTATTGGTTCTTTAGTAATGTACTTCATGTTTATAATCAGCAACACAGTAATCCAAATCAAAAAATCAACGTTTATAATCTTGAGTTTGAATTTTGGATCACGTCTTCGGTAAATACTGGAGGAATATATTGCACAACGTATCTTCAACCCGGTGGTTATACATGCGATACTTCAGGTGGGTTTAAATTTTATCTACGTGAATTACGAAGAATTGATTCTTTGGGAAATACAACAGGAGTTACGTCCGAAACATATATTGGCTGGCCAAACAGCGGTCAGGCAAAAGCAATTGTGAAAAATTGTGACAGAGTTTTATTACACGCTTATGTTAGTAATGAAAGTACGACTTATAATTATACAAAGAATCGTTTAATTGATCTTGCAGGCTCCGCAACAATTGCGAAAGTAATACCAATCTTTTCTGCGGAACCTGTTTTCATGGGACCATGGGTTCAGTTGAACACACCGCTTCAGGCTTTTTCAAATTACAACGCTAATTTTGTAAGTGAAACAGGAACATGGAAAAGTAACGTTTCCATTTTGGGATATCAGTGGTTTGCTTATAGCTTCATGCCAAAAGCATTAAGCACTGGAATTTCAGAAAAAAATTACGTGGATGATTTTTGGATTATGCCGAACCCATGCACAAACGGCAATATCGATATTAAGCTTGGTTTTTCTGGACAGCTAACAATCATCGATTCGTTTGGAAAAGAAATTGTAAAACTAAATGTAGAAAAAAATAAGCTCGAAAAAATTAATTGCACTTCTTTTCCAAACGGGGTTTATTATATTGTTGGAAAGGAAACAGGATTGTACAGAAAAATAATAATAATGAATTAGCCTTAAATAAGATTTAAGTTCATTAAGAAAAGTAGGGTCCCGCTTGCTAACAATAAAAACAAAAGTGTATTCGCAACTTTCAATTGTTTAATATTGAAAAAGAAATCACTCAACAAAACACTTATCGGTATTATAGAAGCAATTAATGGAAAATAAGAGGTGTTGTTCTTCGAGAAAAAATTAACAAGCGATAAGAGCAACAACCAATACATTAAGCCCATATTTTTCTGGGTTTTAATTTTCCCTCCCAATCCTCTTGTAAAATGTTTTCCGGCCCCAAGTAAAAGTAAAACCAGCACACAAAAAAACAGAGGATAAAAATATTCAGATAATAATGGCCTTTGAAAATTGGTAAACAAATTTAAAATGTAAGTAAGGAAATCTGTAAACGGAATATTTATTAAATAACCAATACAGAAATATACTAATACCGGCGCAATCAATCCGAAAATGGCCACTAGCCATTCACGCCAATAAAAAGGTCTTAATATAAGTAGGGCAATAAAGAAAAATAAAACAAAGAAAGCGTAGTTTGTATAAAAAAAAGTGGCTAACGAAGTAAACAAAGCACCATTAAAAATTTTCGAGAGAACATGTTCTTCGCGATACGTATCAGTAATAAAAATTAATGATAATAAAATAAAAACGTTAGCAACTAGTGAGGGGTGAAGCAGAGTGTTGTTTAATGTGAGCGCCCCAAAAAAAACGTATAAAAATGAAGGAATATAATTCGATTTTTCAACAACCTCTTGTCTAATCGTGTAAACTGAAATAAGAACAGCCCCAATCCCAAAATAAATGATATTTAATAAAGTGATAGAAAACGTACTTGTAATGTTTTTTTGAAGAATTGTGTATAAAATATTATCATAATTAGCTGAATTTAAATTAGTTGAAGAGAAAAAGGCGAGAATAATAAAAATAAGAAAAAACAAGATAATAACGGGTAGTGCCGTTGTTAGTCCCTTTTTTAAAACACCAATTACCACAGTTTTTTAGATTTCTAATTATTTATATATTTGTAGGGTAAACTTACAAAATTTAAGCATATGAACCTTTTAATGATAACCTGGACCGATGTTTTTGAAGCAACAGGAGCTTTTTTTTACTGGATTTTTAAAGGCATGCGCGCTTTAGGACAATCACCAAATGTAATTATGGGTTCATTTGTAATTTTACTTTTGGCGTATTGGTCATTTAAAATTATTAAGCAAAACAGAAAGGCTACTCAGGACGGTACTTACAAATAGTATTTAACTTAACGATATAAAAAAACCCTGATTAGCCTTAGACGAATCAGGGTTTTTTGTTTTAGAAAAATCGCTTCTAATATTTCAAATCCATTTTTAATAATTTTCTGAAGGCTTCTTTTTCAATAGAAGAAATTTGGTTGAGCATATCGGCACACTCTTCATAATATTTTTGTTCGTCTAATCTGCCTTTGTAAATTCTGCCCATTTGTACTGCGCTGGCCCGCCATAAATCTCCAGCTTTTGTAAATTCATCAGAGATAGAAATTAATCGATCATCTTTTAAATAAGCTGCGCTCTTTTCTAAAAATGCCGCGTATATAAAACGGAAACCACCGCCACCCGTTCCGATTTCTTCTTGCATTCTAACAATTTGCCCTAAATATAAGGCTGCTTTTTTAGCACCTAATTTTTCACGCCATTTACGAATATGCTTAGCCGTAAAATTAATTCCTGCTACCCCTGCAATTGGTCCGGGTACATGCAACATATCGCGTGAATTTCGTTTTATTCCTTTTACAATTGCTTTACGAATGGTTTCTTCACTCACTGTTTTAATATTTTCAGGAAAATAAATATGTCCGTTTGGCGCAAATGGTCCTTTGGCGAAACGAACTTTCATCATATCTTCTTCTGATAATTTGGTAACGCTTTCCATAACAGGATCGCTCACTAAATAATCATTTCCTTCTTTTCCGTATACAATTAAATTGTGGGCATTAAAATGAAAACGATATTCAGGTGGAAAATAAGGCAAATTAAAAACGCCAACCTGACAACCAACCGGAACTCCTTCTTTAATTTTTTGATCTAAAAATTCTTTTGCTGTTGTTTCGTTGCTAAATTTTTTTCTGGTTACACTTAATCCTAATATTTTACTCGCCCTGCTAAAAATCCATCCTGGCATACTACGGTAGGAGATGGCAGGCCCGCCATTAATCATTAAAAATGGAATGTGAATATAAAACAAACCAGAACCCATTCCGAATACCAAAGGCTCGGACATGAAATCCATTCCGTGATATTTTAATAAACTAGTTGCTACGCCGTTTTCACAGTGTGCTGATTGCTGGTGTTTAAATTCTTTTTCCAATTTATTATTTCGGCTGGCACAATACAGCGCCATTAAAGTTCTTTAGTTCGTCAATTGTAATACCAAACGCCTTGGCGTAAATGCTTAATTTTTTTTCAGTGAGGTTTTTAAATGCATTCGGTTTCATATGACGTTTTATGGTGAAGCCCCAAAAACCAGTGTAAGCTGAAAGTACTGGCATATCCATTAATTTTAATTCCATAAAATAAGCAATCGGACTTTTTTCTCCATTCTTCACCGCAAGCGCAGTTTCTTTTACACGTTCGTTAATATCTTCCCAAGCATTGTCGAGCGCTTCTTTTTTAACATCCCATCCTGTACTTAAATCTGTAGTGTATTTTCCGTCGGAATTTTTTACGTAAAGCAATTCTCGTGTTACTTTTTCTAATGCGGATTTATCTTGTGGTAAGTCCTCCTTCTTCATATTAGCAAACCGTGAGTAAACAATACGAATACGTAAAGCGAGCGCTTTCCGGCACCATCAATAAAATTTTCTGACCAGGTTTTAATTTTCCTGAATTCATTAATTCTTCTAGTATAATAAATATAGAGCCTGAACCAATGTTTCCTACCGACGATAAATTAGTAAACCATTTCTCTTGCGGAATTTGAATGTTATATTTTAAAATTTCTTCAGCAATTTTTGTTCTGAAAAATTCAGAAGACAAATGCGGTAAAAAATAATCAATCGTAGTAATGTCAAAACCTCTTTTATCTAAAATTTCTTTTAAATATTTTGTTCCAACAGGAACAATTTCTTTTCCAAGTAATTTTACATCTTGTTTAAAGGCGAAAATAGATTTGCGTAACCATTCTGTAGATGAATATTCTTTCCATCCTTTTGTGCTACCATCTTCATTTTTTTCTGAACCGGCATACATACAAGTTTCCAATTGATTGGCGAACGATTTAATTTCTATCCATTCAATTTTTAATGAAATATTATTCGGGCGCGGTTTGTTTTCCAATAATAATGCACCAGCACCATCGGATAACATCCAGCGTAAAAAATCTTTTTCGAAAGAGATGATGGGATTTTTATCCATTTCAGCCAAACGCTCTGTTTCTTTTTCAAAATGTTCGGCGCGCATTAATGATGAAAGTTTTTCCGAGCCAGTGCAAACAGCATTGGTTGTACTTCCTGCAATAATAGAATTGTATCCGTATTTTAAAGCCTGCATACTCGCACAACAAGCGCCTGCTGTTGAAACTAATTCAACGGGACCACATTTTAATTCACCATGCACCATTACGGTGTGTGATGGTAATAAATTATCAGGCGACGTTGTTCCGCATGCTAATAATTCAATATCGTTTTGTTTAAAAGCTGCATCCGTTAATTTTTCAATCGCAAGGGCAGTCATTTTAGCATTCGAATGTGTTGATTTTCCTGCTTTATCAATAGAATAGTAACGTGTTTTAATTCCGTTACTGCGCAGTGTTAAACTTTTTCCTTTCGAGGGCAATCCATCAATCATTCCTAAATACGATTCCATCTCCTCATTCGAAATGGGATTATTAGGTAAAAATTTTGCGGCTTTTGTTATGTATACTTCGGGCATGTTTATAGGTACAAATGTTAAACTAATTCTTTTTTATTATGCGTATGGACATCCCCTTTGGGATAAAACCACATGGTATTAATATCTTTTGTGATTTCCGAATCAACACCAATGGTATCTGAACTTGTTGTGTCGGTTGAATCATCATCTAATTTAATCGTGTATGGATTTACTTTCATATCCGAAGGAGTTCCTTTCACACGTGTGCTCACTTTTCTGAATATTTCAGCAGCAACTTTCTCCAGTATCATTAAGTTTTCGGAAACCTGTTGCATTAATTTTTCAGGACTGCCATGTTGTATATCTATCCCTTGTTGAA
>JAYTSW010000418.1:0-3865 GCA_043745425.1 Sphingobacteriaceae bacterium
TAAAGGATGGAATATGGATTTGTTCCTTCGATGAATTTAAAGGTCTCTGCTCAGTGCTTCGCGAATCAATTATTCAAATTAACAACGCCATTGCATCGCAAGAAAATAAAGGAGATAAGATGCACATGCTCTACGATTATTTAACTGGAAATACTTTTAGACTACAAGTGGAAGCAATTGTTGAAGGCTTTACACAAATGCGAGCTGATTTAGAAAGTGAAAAACGCGCTATGACACGCATCTGGAAGCAACGTGAAAAGCAGATTGAAAAAGTTACCATTAATACCATTGAAATGCATGCATCGATAAAGGGCATTGCTGGAAATGCGATACAAGCAGTAAAGCTGTTAGAACTACCAGAGCAAGAGCGTGATGGGGAAGAGTTGGAGTAAGGGATTTTATAAATAGGGTATCCCAATTTATTTACTATATTAGCCACTGGTAAACGTGTTTTTTCATAATTATGGGACATCCTCTTTTTATTTATCATAAGTCAAGGGATATTTTTGATCCTTTACATTTAATATATGTATGGATTCTACTTTTATTAAATAGGAACCTAAAAAATCATTTTTTTAATAATACCAAGAGTTACGTTGGAGAAACGATCACTTCTGTAGCTAGTAACAATTATAATTGCATAAAACTTCTAGCGACCTGTAGAGGGAAAATTTACACTTTCCTGCCATTAAAAAACAATAACTGCTTACAAAGTAAAAAGGCGATCTGTGAAGACCCAATTATATTAATAAGCAAACAATTACGAAAACTAAAGAAACTTAAAATCTAAAAAAAATTTATATGAATTCTAAATCCGACTTTTTTAAAAAGTTTACAAATCAATTCCAACTATCTAAAACACTTCGATTTGAATTGATACCACAGGGTAATACGCTTGAAAATATTGAAGCACTTATAGAAAAAGATAAGCAAAGAGCTACAAGCTACCAAGAGATGAAGAAGACTATTGATGAATATCATAAATGGTTTATTGAAATGGCATTTAAAGGGTTTCAACTTGATGGGCTTACAGATTATGCTGAGTTATATTTTGTCAATAAAGAAGTTCGAGATGAGGTAGCATTTAATGAAATTAAAACAAATCTTAGAAAAGAAGTTGTAAATAACTTTTCTGAGGGGAGTGCTAAGGATATTTTCAAAAATTTATTTGTAAAGGAATTAATTAAAAACGATTTAGAGTCTTGGATAAAAGAGAATAATCCAGATTTGTACTTTGATGAAAGCTTCAAAAATTTCACAACTTACTTTACCGGCTTTCATGAGAATCGCAAAAATATGTATAGTTCGGAAGAACAAAGTACAGCTATTGCCTATCGCATTATTCACGAAAACTTACCCAAACATTTAGATAATGTAAAAAATTTTAATTCAATTCAGACAAATGAAATTAAAATAGATTTTTCCTCAATTTTAAAAGAGATGGAGGATTTGATTCAAGGAAGAAGTTTGGAAGAAATATTTTCTATCAATTACTTTAATAATTTGTTGGGGCAAACAGGGATTGACTTTATCAATTTTATTATAGGTGGACGAACATTAGAGAATGGAACCAAAATAAAGGGTCTAAATGAATATATTAACCTTTTCAACCAAAGGCAAACTGAAAAAAGTAAGCGTCTACCTAAATTCAAACAATTATACAAGCAAATACTAAGTGACAGAAGTAGCATCTCATTTTTGGGCGAAGCATTTAAAAATGACAAGGAACTATTAGGTGCGATCAACACTTTTTATCGGGATCAGTTAATATGTTTTAGGAATAAGGAAGACAGCTCGAATTCCCAAACAATAAATGTATTAACAAGTGTGAAAAAATTGATGGATGAATTATCCTTTTTTGATATAAAAAGACTTGAAAATATTTATTTAAGAAGAGATATTGGGTTTACATCTATATCGCAAAAACTGTTTGGTAGTTATAGTGTTTTTACACAAGCTATTTCATTTTATTATGACAATGAAATTGATAAAAAATTTCAAGAAAAAATAACTAAAAATGGAATTTCAGAAGATGGTCGAAAAAAAATACAAGGTATAAAAGATAAATGGAGAAAAGATTATATTTCAATTGAGCTTTTGCAAAATTGCATTGATTTATTTATTGGATCATTAGGTTCTGAAAATGAGTTACAAAAATTTTACTCAAAAAACATGATTTGCCATTATTTTAAAACTCACTTCATTCATGTATCTAATGAAATAAATAACAAAACTTACGATTTCGTTTCGCATATAAATGCCCAATATAAGGGTATTGAAGGATTATTAAATATTGAAAACGATGATCGTCATGTTCTTATTCAAGATAAAGAGCGAGTACATCAATTAAAAATATTCTTGGATAGTATATTAGAGTTATTGCATTTTGTAAAACCCTTGTATTGCAAAGATGAGTCTATAACAGAAAAAGACGAGTTGTTTTATGAGGAGTTTAATTCGCTTTATGCACAGTTGAGTTTTCTAACTCCAATTTATAATATGGTTCGAAATTATGTTACACAAAAACCATATCAAACTGAAAAAATTAAACTCAATTTTGAAAACTCTCAACTTTTAAATGGATGGGATAAGAACAAGGAAAAGGACAACACATCGATTTTGTTGCGTAAAAATGGAGATTATTATTTAGCAATTATGAGTAAAAAACATAATAAGTTATTTGAAAATGCTCCTAGGGAAAAAACAATTGTAAATTCATTTGAGAAAATTAATTATAAACTTTTGCCAGGCGCAAATAAAATGCTCCCAAAGGTTTTTTTTGGGGCATCAAATATTGAATTTTATTCGCCTTCCGACGAAATATTAAGAATTAGAAACACCTCATCCCATTCAAAAAATGGAGTGCCTCAAAAGGGATTTAAAAAGGGTGATTTCAATTTAAGTGACTGCCATACATTAATTGATTTTTTCAAGAAATCTTTATCTAAACATGAAGATTGGAAATCATTCGGCTTCGATTTTTCTCCTACTAAATCTTATGAGGACATAAGTGGATTTTACAGAGAAGTAGAAAATCAAGGCTATAAAATTTCATTTGATAATATTCCTGAGAAATATATCAATCAAATGGTACAAGAAAACAAATTGTTTCTTTTTAAATTGTATAACAAAGATTTTTCGAAATACAGCAAGGGCTCCCCTAATATGCATACAATATATTGGAAAGCATTATTTGATGAACAAAATTTATCCAATGTTGTTTATAAATTAAATGGGCAAGCCGAAATATTTTTTAGAAAGGCATCAATACTTTCAAAAAATATTATTACTCATAAAAAAGGCATTGCGATTGATTCCAAAAACCCTCTGAAAATGGGGCAAAATATTTTTGCATATGATTTGATTAAAGATAGGCGATATACTGTCGATAAATTCCAATTTCATGTGCCAATAACTATGAATTTTAAAGCCAATGGAACTGATAGAATAAATGTTGATGTAAATAATCACCTTAAAAATAACCCAGACGTAAACATTATTGGCTTAGATCGCGGTGAAAGGCACTTGATCTACTTAACATTAATTAACCAAAAAGGAGAAATATTAAAACAAGAGTCTTTAAATATAATTAAGAGTGAAAATCATTTAATTGAAACTACTTACCATACATTACTTGATGTAAAAGAAAAAGAGCGAGCAGAAGCACGTGAAGAGTGGGGGGCAATCGAGTCTATAAAAGAATTAAAAGAAGGCTATATTTCTCAAGTAGTACATAAAATTACAACGATGATGATTGAGCATAATGCAATTGTTGTAATGGAAGATTTAAATTTTGGATTTAAGCGAGGTCGCTTCCATGTGGAAAAGCAAGTTTATCAAAAGCTTGAAAAAATGCTTATTGATA
>JAYTSW010000419.1:0-3858 GCA_043745425.1 Sphingobacteriaceae bacterium
TGGCGAAAAATTAATCGACCCTAAAAAACCAACCATAATTGTTTACGGTCATTATGATGTTCAGCCTCCGGATCCATTAGAATTATGGGATTCACCTCCGTTTGAACCGGTGATTAAAAAAACAGCTTTACATCCTGATGGTGCAATTTTTGCTCGTGGTTCTTGTGATGATAAAGGACAAATGTATATGCATGTGAAAGCATTTGAAATAATGATGAAAACTGGAACTCTTCCTTGTAATGTAAAATTTATGATTGAAGGCGAAGAGGAAGTTGGCTCTGCAAATTTAGGTCCGTGGATTGTAGAGAATAAAGCACGCTTAAAAGGTGATATCATTTTAATTTCTGATACATCTATGATTGCAAATGATACGCCATCAATCGATACCGGTTTACGTGGTTTATCTTATATGGAAGTTGAAATTACTGGACCAAATCGTGATTTACACAGCGGAGTTTATGGTGGAGCAGTTGCAAATCCTGTAAATGTACTTTGTAAAATGATTGCATCTTGTCATGATGAAAATAATCACATTACCATTCCCGGTTTTTATGATGATGTACTTGAATTGACAAAAACAGAAAGAGATGAAATGGCAAAAGCACCTTTTAATTTAAACGACTTTAAAAAAGATTTGAATGTTGAATTGGAACAAGGCGAAAAAGGATTTACAACTATTGAACGTACAGGTATTCGTCCGACTTTAGATGTAAACGGAATTTGGGGAGGTTATACAGGAGAAGGTGCAAAAACAGTATTGCCATCAAAAGCGTTTGCAAAAATAAGTATGCGTTTAGTGCCTAATCAAAGCTCCGATAAAATCAGTGAAATTTTTAAAAAGCATTTCGAAAGCATTGCTCCAAAATCTGTAAAAATAAAAGTAACACACCATCATGGTGGAGAGCCGGTTGTTGTTCCTCCAGGCTCATTAGCATTTAAAGCAGCGAGTATGGCGATGGAAGAATCGTATGGTAAAAAACCAATTCCAACTCGAGGTGGAGGAAGTATTCCTATTGTTGCTTTATTTAAAAAAGAATTAGGATTAGATAGTATTTTAATGGGTTTTGGTTTGGATACCGACGCGTTGCATTCGCCAAACGAACATTATGGTTTATTTAATTACTATAAAGGAATTGAGACCATTCCGTTATTTTACAAGCATTTTGTAAATAATCAATAATGAGTGTATCGGATTGGATCGCAACCACTGGGGTAAGTGTTTTACTTATTGGGTTTGGATTGAACCTTCTTAAAATTATTACAGCAGATTCTTATTTGTATTTATTTTTAAATTTCTTGGGCGCATTATTAGCAGGCGTTGCTTCTGTTTTAATAAGTTTCATCCCCTTTGTTATTTTAGAATCGGTTTGGACACTTGTATCGTTATTCGGCATTATTAAAAAAATAAGTGATAGCAGAAAAAAAGCAAATGAAAAAGTTTAGATTTTTAATTTTTGTAATTGTTTTTTCTGTTTTTAATTCCTGCAAAGAATTCAAAGAAATTGAAGTTACCGGTGTAAAAAGTTTTCGTTTAACTAAAGTGGGGAGTGATGGAATTGAAGGTGAAGTTATTTTGGGAATTAAAAATCCGAATGCTAGGGGGTTTTCAATTTATCCATCAGAATTTGATGTGACCTACAGCGGCATTAAAATGGGAAAGGCCCATTTGTATAAACGAGTTCATATTGATGGTAATAGTGAGAAGCTTTATGTGTTTAAACTGAAAACTGATTTAAAGGATATGAATTTGATGGATGTTTTGGGGTTGGTTAACGGTGGAAAAACGGGTAGGATAGAGGTAAAAGGAACCCTTAAGGCAGGCAAGTTCTATGTAAAAAAGCGCTTTCCGGTCGATATTTCTGATAAAATCGGTTTAGGAGGCTAATTTTTAGTTTAGATGCTTAGTTTTTAACAATTTATGTAACCTTTGTTAATATCTTAGCGTAGAAATAATAAAACCCCTAAGCTATGCCCGATTTGGAGCTTATATCGGCCTGCATCAAAAACGATAGAATTGCTAAAAAACAATTCTACGAGGAGTTTTATACCCAATTAGCAGTTATAGCATTAAGATATTCTAAAAACAAAGAGCAAAGCACTGAGTTAATTCAAAACGGCTTTGCTTTTTTATTTTCAAACCTTCACAAATTTAAATCTGGCGGAAAATTAACCATTGAGCAATGGCTAAAAGATGAATTCATTGTGTTTTGTGTTGAGTTTATTCGCAACATCAGAAGCGAATATTATGTAGCCAGCACTGTTCGCGCAACAGATACTCCAGCGAAAACCTACGATTTGTTTGTTGACAGTACGCTAACCGATTTTAAAGATGTTGAGTTTGATGTTTTGATAAAATCATTACAACAGTTAGTTCCTTCACAGCGATTGATTTTTAATTTACATGTAGTTGAAGAATATGATTTGCAAAAAGCTGCCGAAATTTTGGAAGCCAGTGAGCAAACTGTAAAAGCCAATTTGGAAAAAGCAAGGTTTAACCTTCAGAAAAATATTGATAAAAACAATAAATCGTTAAAAAATGAGCAGTTTGTTTAGTTACGAATTAGACGAAAAACAAATTCGTTCAACCTTGCAAAACAGCAAGGAAGTAAACTATTCTGAATCATCATGGGACGACTTCGAAACCAATTTTGTTCAGCAAAGTTCTAATCAAAGTCATGCTAAATTTAAATTACCTGAGTTTCATTTAAACATAAACAGAAATGTAGTTCTTCCCGTAATTTTCATTGCTGGATTGGTTGGAGTTTCTGCTATCATGTTAAGTTTTGTTGATTTTAAAACGAATGCTCCTGTTCAAGTAGAAAAAAGCTTGGTGCCGAACCCCGATAATTATAAACCTGAAAAAATAAAAACAGCAGTTATAGTTAAAAAAGAAGAAGTAAAACCTATTGCAGAAAAACCAATTATTAAAGTAGATTCAATACCGGTAAAAACAGAAACTCCTCCCGTTTTAACCAATACACAAGTTGCGGTTGTAAGCAACACAATTAATCGCCCAATTACTTCAAATAGCATCCAAAATAATAATGCCGCCAGAACCGTTACGCCTGATACAACAACTAAAAGCAATCCAACGGTTATAGCGCCGATAAGTCAGAATAATAGGGGGCAAAAACGTAAAAGACACCGTAAACTACCTACGGATCAGATAGAAACCATTAAGGCTCCATCACTTTTGGGCCAACAAGAGGCCGCTGCTAAAGAGCCCGAAATGGAATTAAAGCTCAATTAACCGCAAATAAAACCAAAAAGTAGTGTGTTAACATCATCTATTTACGGTAAACCCAACCTTTACCTTCTTTCTTTCGTGTTATTTTAAGACCAAATTTTATTATCTTTGGTACTCATTAAAAAAAACAAACACATGAAAAAACTTTACTTTACTGTATTCACTTTTTTTGCCGGATTAACTTTAACAAACGCCCAAATCTTAACTCAATCAAATCATGCACCTGCCGCAGGTGATATGTATGATATGTTTCAAATAGATTCAACAGGTGTTACTCCTGGCGCTTCAGGAACTTCTGCAATCTGGAACTTTACAGCAACTCCAACTAGAACAACTATAGTTTCAGCCAACAGCTGCTCAGCATCAACTAACACAATGTATCCTTCTGGGGCTGTCGCAAGAACTACAGGAACAGCCGCTGCTAATTATTATACTAGTACTTCTACACAATTGAATTTTTGGGGTGGTAACATTCAAATATCGGTTATTAATGCTGATTACGTTTTTAACACGCCAGCAATTCATGCATCATATTCGATGGTTTATAACACTACCGCTACATCAACTTTCGTTGGGTCTGTTAGCTCAGGAACAAATACTGGCACAATTAG
>JAYTSW010000420.1:0-14472 GCA_043745425.1 Sphingobacteriaceae bacterium
GTCTATAGTTTATGGTCTATAGTTGATAGTCTATAGTTTATGGTCTATAGTTGATAGTCTATAGTTTATAGTCTATAGTTTCCGATTACTATCAACCATAAACTATAGACTATAAACTTTATATGTCTTCACTCAATTCCTCTTGTTCTGAAACTTCCGCGCTTAAGCCAATAGTTCTTTCTTCGTCACTTATTTTTGTTAAGCCATTACGTTGTAAAATTTCACGGGCTAAGTTTAAATAGCTTAATGAACCTTTTCCAATAGCATCATGCATAATAATAGTTTTTCCAAAACTTGGTGCTTCAGCTAATTTTGTGTTACGCTGAATTAAAGTATTGAATACCATATTTTGGAAATGTGTTTTTACTTCTTCAACCACCTGATTCGCTAAACGTAAACGACCATCAAACATGGTTAACAAAACACCTTCAATATCCAAATTAGTATTTAAGTGAGTTTGAATAATTTTTATGGTTTGTAATAATTTCCCCATTCCTTCTAACGCAAAATATTCACATTGTACAGGAATGATAACGCTATCCGCTGCAGAGAGAGAGTTGATAACCGTTAGTCCGAGTGAAGGACAGCAATCCACAATAATAAAATCGTATTTATCTTTAACTTTTTCTAAAGCTTTTTTCATCATGTATTCACGATTCGGAAGATTTACCAACTCCAATTCAATACCAACTAAATCGGCATTGGTGGGTAATACGAATAGGTTAGGAGTATCCGTTTTCAGAATAACATCTTTTGGATGAATACTGTCGATAATACACTCATATAATCCTGCTTTAACAACTTTAGGGTCGATACCAACACCTGAAGTGGCGTTCGATTGAGGGTCGGCATCCACTAACAACGTTTTGTATTCTAACACAGCTAAGCTGGCTGCAAGGTTAATGGCAGTTGTGGTTTTTCCTACTCCACCTTTTTGATTGGCTATTGCGATTATTTTTCCCATAGTTTTTTAGTTTATGGTTTATAGTTTATGGTTTATAGTTTAGAGCAATTTGCTATTAACTATCAACTATCGACTATAAACTATTTTGTTATTGTTTCTCCTATTTTCATTAGTGTTAATTTTTTTCCGGAACGTTCAAATTTATTTTGCGCTTCGGCATGGTCAATTTTTATCGAACCAAATGTGTCGTAATGCATTCCGATAATATCAGAACAATTGATAAATTCTGATGCAATAATTGCGTTTTCAGGTCCCATTGTAAAATTGTCTCCAATCGGTAAAAACGCGAAGTTTATTTTTCTGTATTCTCCAATCAGTTTCATGTCGTATGTAAGAGCAGTATCGCCGGCGTAATAAAAATTTCCCTCTTCACTTTCAACTACAAAACCCATTGGGTTTCCGCCGTAAGTTCCATCAGGTAAACTGCTGCTATGTACTGCATTTACACATTTTACGTTTCCAAAATCTAACTTTACTTTACCACCAATATTCATTGCGTGAATGTTTTCAATACCTTTTTTGCTTAGCCATGCATAAATTTCATAAGTACAAATTACTCTGGCGCCAGTGCGTTTCGCTAAGGCAACAGCATCGGCAATGTGATCTTCGTGACCGTGACTAATTAAAATATAATCGGCTTTTACGGTAGTAACGTTTATATTTTTAGCTAATTCGTTAGGACTGATAAAAGGGTCGAACACCACATGTTTTCCTTTAATTTCAACACCAAAACAAGAGTGACCGTAATAAGTAATGTTCATAAACTAAAAAAAACGATATTTCCGTAAAGTTAAACTAATAAGGGTTTTTTGGTGGGCTAACTTTTTAACAATACGGGCTATTTATTAGTCTTACTGTTAATAAAAAAATGAGGGCAAAACCTTAAGAATCTGAGGAAAAGAAATAAAAAAGGCTATCACAATCTGTAATAGCCTTTTAAGAAAATTGCATTCGTGACTTAGTTGGTATAGAGGGCGTTAAACTCTTGAACAGCTTTACGAACTTCATCAATTTTAAAGAACCATTTATCAACTTGTTCTAAAAGTATAGGTTGATCTTTAAAAAACGGTTTCAAAATTTTCTTATGGCTTTTTTCGTTCAGTTGAGTTAAGACGTTGGTTTGATTTTTATCGTCTGCAGAAGCGCGTGAATCCACAATAAAATAAATGGTTAAGGTTTTTCCGGCATCATCACCATTACCTGCATATTTGTACTCCAAAAGGTTTAATCGACCTTGCTCAATGTATTTGATGTAAACATCACCCTGATCCATATGTAAAATGGTGAAATGACTGTTGTCAAAACCATAACCTTTGGCCTTTTTAGGTGTAATTTCTGTTCCTTTCCCAGCTCCTTTTAGCTTAAACATAAATGAAACATAGAAATCATACTCATTATCCATGTTATTTTGAACTTCACCTCTAACACTGTCGCCTTTAAGGTTTAAATAATAGCCTTTAGAATACTCAGGGGTCATTTTCATTTCCTTGCCTTTTTTACCGGGCTGAGCAAATAAGCTTATTGAGGCAATTGTAAAAAGAGCTATAAACAGGTTCTTCATAATACAGTTAATAATTTGGATAAAGTTAGGTTTTTATGATGAAAAATCAAACGCTTATTTCCTAAAATTCACTAAATGGTTTGTTAATTGTCCATAAAAATACGACCCTCTTTCCACCCAGTAACAGCCTGGTGCCAAGGAAACTTGTAGTATTCGCTTCGCTCTAAAACAAAGTCGTTTTCACTGAACGGATTTATAACTTTTAAAAAACTGAACCGAATTGAATTGGCTTGTGCTTCGTTTCCGTAAATCCATGTTTCGTTATTTGCGTATTTATACATTTTAGTTGGTGCACCAAAAATAATATATATCATTCCTCTGTCTGTTTGCCAGCCAGATTGAAATGAAGTAAATAATTTATTGCTTTGTTGAACTCTTAAATAATATTTCCTTAATAATTCCTTTGCGCGTTCATTACTTCCTCCTTTTTCTTTCCAAAATTCATCAATAGCTGCTTTTTTATGATTAGAGTTTATTAACTCGTTATATTCTTCACTAGTTGTAATATATCGGATGCATTTTATCATTTCGGTTTCATCTTTTATTCCGGGAAAAGAAGCGTCGACTGAATATAAAGTTAAACCGTTTTTAGTGTCTTTATCCGTTACTATATGATAAAAACCTTTTTCTGGAATTATTAATTTTAGTACGCCAACTGTTTTACCAATTACAAAAAAACTATCGGGTTTATAATTGAAAATTGTTCTTTCATTTGTTGAATAAGGCGGTAAAGCTAATGGAAAATCGTGTTTAAAATAGTCTACTAAAAATCCGCTTTCGGTATTGATAAAACTTTTTACCACTACGGTATCACCTGCTATTAAATGATAATCATAAAGAATTGAGCCATCATTTTTCTGAATTAAAAAACTTTGTCGTGTTGCTGAACTAGTTTTATCAATCGTAAACACATATGGAGTTTTGGTTTTTTTGTTCACATCGAAAACAAAAACTTCGCATATATAGCTTTGCCCCATTACACATTTACTATATAAATTGCTTTTAAGGTTTTTTGGATAAAATTTATCGCTTTGGCGATCTAACAATAAAATACTTCCACTATCCAGTAATTGTTTCGTTTTTGAGTTGGTATAAGTAAAAAATTTTACCCTAACTGCGGCATAAAACCAATTCGATGTATCAGGCCGTTTATACAATAAATTTTCGTTTTCTAAATTAAAATAAATCTGAGTAATTGAATCACTTATGTGATAAGCCAATAGTTGGGCATGTAATTCTTGATTTGATTTTTTATAAAGGTTTTCTTTGGAGTGATAAGCTTCTTTTGGGCTGGTACAATTATTTAACACAAGCAATAAAGCCGTTATAAATAAAAAATAATATTTCGGTAATTTTAACAATTGATTCAGATCGAGTATAAAGTTAAACTTTTAGTACATTTGTTTCTCATCTGAAAACTAAAAATCACATATTTCCTCTATTAATTGCACTTGCAGTAATTTTATGTGCTTGGTTATACTCATCTGTACTCATTTATTTGGTTATTTCGCTTGTTTTTTTTCTTGTTGATTACCCTTTAACGAGTGTCATTGAGAAAATAAAAATAGGAGGAAAGAAAATTAACGATGGTATTGTAGCATTTTTAACATTGGCAGTAATATTTGGGGTAGTTGCTATACCGGTTTATAATTTAGTGAGAATTGTAGCTTAAGAAGTTCTAACACAATTTAAATTCTTTAAAAAAATAACAGACTAAATGGAACAAGAAATAATTTTCAGCTTTTTAAAAGCATTAAAAAAGAATAACAATAGAGATTGGTTCGAGAAGAATAAACCGAAATATTTGACAGCGAAGGCAGAATTTGAATTATTAATTCATGATGTTATTAAAGGCATTTCTAAATTTGATAAAAAGATCAGTCCCGATATGGAAGCGAAAGACTGTGTTTTTAGAATTTATAAGGATGTGCGTTTTAGTAAAGACAAAACCCCTTACAAAACTCACTTTGGAGCAAGTATTTCTCCTGGTGGAAAAAAATCACCGGTAGCAGGGTATTATTTTCATATGGAACCAGGAAGTGTATTTTTGGCAGGCGGAAACTGGCAACCCGAGCCAATACAATTACAAGCTATTCGCCAGGAAATTGATTATAACGGGGGGAAATTAACGAGTATCATCAACTCTAAAGGTTTTAAAAAATATTTCAATGGTTTGTCTGATGAGAATAAACTAAAAAATGTACCTAAAGGATTTGATGTAGACAATAAACATGTTGAATTATTAAAATTGAAAAGCTTTATAGTTTATCACGAAATGGATGACAAAAAAGCAAAGGCCAAAGATTTTGATAAACAGATTACTGAAGGGTTTAAAGCCATGTACCCGTTTATTGGCTTTTTAAGAGAGGCAGCAGATAATTAAATTAATTTTGATTTATTACATAAACAAAAAGCCCTGCATTGCAGGGCTTTTATTTTAAGTGGGTAAATGATGGGATTCGAACCCACGACCCTCGGTACCACAAACCGATGCTCTAACCAACTGAGCTACATCTACCATTTTAGGACTGCAAATGTAATAATTTTTTTACTTTAAATAATATATTCCTTTAAAATCCGTTTTATAATGTATTTTTAGCGCACTCAACAAAGCCTTAATGATTAAAAACATCATACAAACACTTTTTACCAAGGGCTTTGTCGCTATTATCAATTTATTAATCCTTATTGTTTCGGCTAGATATTTGGGAATTAGTACTAGGGGAGAGATTAGTTTGTTTATCCTCAACATTGCCAACATTCAAATCATAAATGAAATATATACCGGGTATTCTCTGGTTTATTTTGTGCCGAAATTTAATTTAAAAAAATTGGTTATTAACGGTATGATTTGGACTTTAATAGCCACTTCTGTTTCAAACCTTATTTTCTTTTTATGGAATAAAGAAATTCCAGGTTACGAATGGGATATGTTTTTTTTATCGATTCTGGTTATTTTAAACACCTTTAACATGGTAGTGATTTTAGCCAAAGAAAATGTAAAACTCTACAATTTCCTTAGTGTTTTACAGCCACTTTTATTGGTGTGTGGCGTTGGTTTCTTTACTTTATATCTGAAAGATTTAACATTCAGGGCTTACGTTATTCCACTTTACATTTCGTTTTTTGCTTCTTTTATCGTTTCATTTATTAAAGTGATTAAATATGTGTTGGCTGATGAAAGCAAAATGGAGTTCTCCTTAAAATCAGTTTTCGAAAATGGTTTTTTTTGTCAATTAGCAGGTTGGTTTCATGTTCAGGTAAACAGATTTAGTTGGTATATTTTAGGTTCTAGTGCTTTGGTTGGCTTGTATTCGGCGGCTTCTTCATTAATAGAATCCGTTTGGATTGTGGCATCAGGAATTACGCCAATAGTATTATCAAAAATTTCGAATACAGGTGATACGGCTTTTAGCAGAGGCATTACCATTACTCTTGCTAAAATTGCTTTTATTTTAAGTTGTTTATCCGTTATCGTTTTGTGGTTTATTCCCGTTGAATTCTTTACTTATTTATTGGGAAAAGATTTTTCAGAAACTAAACACTTGATGCTTTGTTTATCGCCCGGTATTTTGTGTATCAGTTTTTCTACAGTGATAAGTCATTATTTTAGCGGTTTGGGAAAATTACGATTTATAGCAGGTTGCAATTTTATAGGATTTGTTTGTGCAATTGCACTAGCTCCGTTTTTAATTGACAAATACAGTTTAGTAGGAGCGGCCATGTCGGCGAACGTTGGCTATTTTATTTCTTCTTTGGGATTATTTTTTGGATTCGCTGTAAAAAACAAATTGGGCTTCTACGAATTTTTCAACTTTAAAGCTGATATTCAGACTATAAAACAGGCATTTTAAACAGCGCCTGATGCCAAAAGATATTGTTTCACTATAAAATTAATCATTGCAATTGCACTGGTTATTATAAATAGCCACATTACCAAAAGTCCGCCTTTAGGGTGTTTTATTTTTAGTTGAATAAAAAGGGCAATGAGAGTAAAAAGAAAAGGAATTAAGGCGGGGTTATAAGCTAAAGACTCCATTAAGTTGCCTTTGAGAAGTGAGAAGAAAGCTCGTGTCATGCCGCAACCTGGACAATCAATTCCAAAAAGGCTTTTAAACATACAGCCTGGTGCATTATTTTGAAGCCATTCTAACATAGAGGTACTAAAATAAAAAAACCCCGCACAAACTGCGAGGTTTTTTTAATGCTTAGGGGTTAGAAATTATTTCTTTTTTCCACCTTTTGCAGCAGCAGCTAACGAATCAGCCATTGCAGTTGAATCAGCTTTTGCTTTTTCAGCAATAGCAGCAGCTTCAGCCATTGCAGCTTCAGCAGCAGCAATAGAATCAGTTTTTTGTTTTTCTACTGCAGCGATAGAATCAGCTTTTGCTTTTTCTTTTGCTTCAATTTCTTCTTTTGATGGACCGCAAGCTACGAAAGCAGCAGTTAAAGCGGCAACAGCTACGATTGATAATACTTTTTTCATTTGTTGAGTTTTTTGTTTAAGTTTAATTTGGGGGCAAAGATATATATATTTTGTAATAATTAACAAATATTCTTAAAAATTGCACTTTTTTTTCAACATTCGAACAATGAGGATGAGGTTCTTAGCCCTTTAAGGCTAATTTTGCATTGTATGTATAAACTGATCAAAAGCTTTCTTTTTTTAATGGACCCCGAGAAAGCCCATCATTTTACCTTCTCTTTAATCAAATTCTTGCATAAAATCCCCGGAATCGCCCCCATTTTGAGATCAGTTTACGGTTTTGAGAACCCAAAGCTTAAAAAAACCTTATTCGGACTACATTTTAAGAACCCTATTGGTTTAGCTGCGGGAATGGATAAGGACGCTAAGTTGTTTAACGAATTTGGCAATATGGGCTTCGGCTTTGTTGAAATCGGTACTGTTACCCCAAAAGCTCAACCTGGTAATGATAAGCCACGTTCTTTCCGACTTCCTAAAAACAATGCCCTTATTAATAGAATGGGTTTTAATAATGAAGGAGCAAAGGCTGCTGCTATTCGATTAAAGAACCGGAAAGACAAAACAGTGATCATTGGCGGAAATATTGGCAAGAATAAAATAACCCCTAACGAAGAAGCAATTAAAGATTATGAAATAAACTTCAACGAGTTGTTTGATGTTGTAGATTATTTTGTGGTGAATGTAAGCTCTCCCAATACGCCAAACTTACGCGATTTGCAGGAAAAAGAGCCGCTGACTAAATTATTAAATCGCTTACAAGAATTAAATCATGCAAAATCAAAACCAAAACCTATTCTTTTAAAAATCGCACCTGATTTAACCGATAGTCAACTTGATGATATTATTGATATTGTAAAGACAACAAAGATTGAGGGAGTTATTGCTACCAATACAACTATTAGTCGTGATGGATTAGATTACACAAAAGAAGAAATTGAAAAATTCGGAATGGGCGGATTAAGTGGGAAACCATTAACCAAACGCAGTACAGAAGTGATTAAATATTTAAAACAAAAATCAAACAACGCATTCCCTGTAATTGGAGTAGGAGGGATTCACAGCGCTGAAGACGCTATTGAAAAAATAAATGCCGGTGCAGATTTAATACAATTGTATACCGGTTTTATTTATGAAGGACCTGGGTTAATAAAGAAGATCAATAAGGCCATTGTAAAACAATAGGCGGTTAGATTCGTATATTCGTAAATGATTCGTATTCGTAGGTAAAATGAAAATAACAGAATGTCCACGCGATGCCATGCAAGGCATAAAACAATTTATCCCTACCGATTTAAAGGCGGAGTATTTAAATCAATTATTAAAAGTTGGTTTTGACACCATTGATTTCGGGAGTTTTGTTTCGCCTAAAGCTATTCCTCAATTACAGGACACAGCTGAAGTGTTGAAGAAATTAGATTTATCAACTACCAAATCAAAACTATTAGCCATTATTGCGAATACAAGAGGAGCTGAAGATGCTTGTAAGTTTGAAGAAATAAATTATTTAGGTTTTCCGTTTTCTATTTCAGAAACATTTCAGCAGCGTAATACCAATTCATCTATTGCCGAATCTTTAATTCGTGTTGAAGAAATTCAAAACCTTTGTAGTAAGCACAAAAAAGAAATGGTTGTTTATATTTCCATGGCTTTTGGAAATCCTTATGGTGATGTTTGGAATTCGGATATTGTAATCGATTGGACAAAAAAAATATCAGGTATGGGAATAAAAATTATTGCTCTTGCCGATACGATTGGTTGTTCTACGCCCGATAACATTACTTATTTATTTTCAAATTTAATTCCCGAATTTAAAAATGTACAAATTGGTGCTCATTTGCACAGTACTAAATTAAAAGCAATGGAAAAAATTGAAGCCGCTTATAAAAGCGGTTGCAGAAGTTTTGATGTGGCTGTACATGGTTTCGGTGGTTGTCCAATGGCAGCTGAAGATTTAACAGGAAATATGGCGACTGAAGATTTGGAAATGTATGCCAAAGCCAATTCAGTTTCTCTTAATTTAAATCAGACTGAGCTTGAAAAATCGTACGAATTAAGCTGGGAAGTGTTTAATAATTATCACTAAGAATTACTGCTTAATAAATTTAATTACGTTTGGCTTGTCATTCTCCATTACCCTTACCATGTAAACTCCTTGTGACAAATTTTCTACTGATAAATAGTGATGATTGTTTCTCATTTCGTTAACGGAGTATTTCGCTACTGTTTTTCCATTTATATCAAAAATCTCGACAGAATAATTTACATCATTTTTAAAATTCAAAAATAATTTATCAGTAACGGGGTTAGGGTAAATTGTAATTAATTCTTCTTTTTCTTCTTGAGAATTAATACCCGTTAAGTTTCTGTAATTATCTCTAAAACGTATTTGAGTTGGTGCAAAATTATTGCCAACTAAATTTCCACTAACTTCTAAAAACGGAATTTTAGAGGAAGTAGTTAACCATTGGTAACTTCTCTGATTGTTAGGAAAACCCACTGGAAAAGGAAGTAAGGAGTTCTTAATTGTATCCTGTGAGTATTGTGTTGTTACCAATCGCAAACAAGCAGCACTTCCATAGGGTGTTGTAACGTTACCCCAGCCATCAACTACAGTTACACGATAACCTTGTTTAGAATACGTTAACGGCAACAACGTTGTAGTTGGGGTCGAAAATTTAAAAGTAGTGCTATCATATTTCGGATATGTCATAGGGAACATATATAATTCATCTCTATCTGTGAAATAAGATGGCACAGGCACAGCACTTATTTTCATTCCTAAACCATCAACAACGTAAGCATTAGGTGAAGTTGTTTTTTTATAATAATTATATACATCCGTTAAAGTAATCAGGCCTAAGTTTATGGTGTCGTTTACTTTCTCACCGTATTCGTTAAATCCGATAAAGAAAAACGCATAAGGTGTACTGAAAGCACTTTTGTAATCACGACGACCCTGACTGGTAATAATTACCGAAGAATAATTCCATGTGTAATTTGTTCCTGTTTGGGTATAGTTCCCGATTGTACTTAATAATACGTTACTATAACGCAATGTATCGCCGCTGCCAGGCATATTTGAATTGGATAATGTAATCGGACTTTGAGCAAAAAATGTTGAAGTAAGTATTGAAAATAATACGAGTAAATGTTTTTTCATTTTATCAATTTTGAGGATTAAAGATAGGGTTAAAATTTGATTTTCTATTAAGTATATTCTTTAATTGTGTTTGAAGTGTTGAAAACTACTTTATTATATAAAATCTAAAACGTTTTTCTTTCTGTTTAATGAATTATTTTTAATGTGTTAAATTTATTGTTCTGAAGAAACTTATTATAACTTTTTCTCTTTTTTCAACCACTCTTTTTTCTCAAAAAGAATTTGAAAAATACGGTCCGATGGGTAGTCGTGTGTATGTGGATTTGAAAGAAGCATTAAGTGTTGGAGCAGGGGTTTACAAAATGGATTTGAGTTATAAAAAACTCGACCCGAAAGATTATCAAAAACTTCACAAACTAAAAGATTTACAGGTTTTAAAATTAAGTGGCAATGAAGTAACAGAGTTTCCCAAAAATTTTGGCGAACTTACAAATTTACTTTATATCGCTAGTTATAATAATCCGTTTACTGTTTTTCCAGATGATTTTTTTAAGTTGTATAGTCTTAATCATTTGGAATTAAGTCATACAAAAATCGATAGTATCCCTGCATCCATCGCTTATTTATCAAAATTAAAAACCATAAAGTTTACAGATTCGGATGATACGTTGAAATTGCCGACCACTTTACGTTATATAAAAACTTTACAGGATATTCAGATTGAAAACACAATTATGGATAGTTTTCCTAGACAAATATTCAGAGTAATGGCACTAAAATTTTTGTACTTATCAAAAACCAATACCTATTCTTTAACCACGCATTTCGAACGGTTGCCTAATTTGGAAGTGTTGATTATTGAGGATAATCCTATCAGTTCTATTCCTTCAACCATTTATTTGGCAAAAAAACTACGTTTGATTTCATTGCGTAATACTAAAATTACAAAATTACCCGATACCATTTCTCAAATGGAAAACTTAGCGTTGTTAGATTTAAGAGGTTGTGCTTTTTCGAAAAACGAAATTGAAACGATTAAAGCTTTACTTCCAGGTTGCGATGTAAAGTTTGATATTCCAAAATAAAAAACCCTGAAGCACGAAGACTTCAGGGTTTTCCTCCTTTTAAAAAAATAGTTTTACATTTGGAATGTATAGGTAATTCCTTTGATAGTAATTGTTCCGCTGTTATCACAAGTACCATTACCAAAATCAATATAACGTGTTGCTTTTGTTCCTGGCGTAAAATCAATGGTTCCTGAAATGAAAGGATATCTGTTTAAAATTTTACAGCCACCAAAATCTCTCACAATATTAGTGATTACTGAAGTATAAGAATCACCTTGCGCAGTCATTCCGTTTGCCGAACCGCTTAGAGATATTTTTGCTTTACTCCAATCGATAGGTAACGATTGTCCTTTGTAACAAAGAGGATCGTTAGTGTTTAATAATGTTTTAGTACGTGTACAATTCCAAGTAATAGTTCCGCCATTATTTGGCTTAATAATACTTACGTTAGCTGTAATACTCCAAGTTAAATTAGTACCAGGGTTTGTGCCTGTTGGAATTGAAGTAGGAGTAGTGTTCTTAATATTTTTACTGATAATATTTACAGTATAATCTTCAACAGTATAGTTTGAAGAACTAACGTTCATGTTAAATCCAGGCATACGATAAGCTGTAGCAGAATTTGTTGAAGCAGAATAATCGAACATTAATTTACCTGAACGTTTTTTGCCATCCATACAAGTAATTCCGGGGTAAGCACCAAAATCTACTGTAAATGTTTTTACGCCAAATGATAATGAACCTGAAGTAATACCAAATACATCTTCAGTTTGACCCAATTTGTAAGTAGATAATGAACCATTTTCTGAACCTTGAGAACCAATTCCGGCAACATCATTCATCATGTTTTCAGAAATTTGATTTTCTTGTGCTGCTGACTGATCTGAATCTGGAGTTTCTGTTTCTTTAGTTTTCTTTTTGCAACCTGTCATCATTAACGATCCTGCTAATACTAAGGTGCTAAGGGTTAAAATTAACTGTTTGGTTTTCATGGTTTGGTTTTTTTATAGTGTTATTATTAATTGCTTATTTAAGGGTTTGACCACAATACTTGTTAAAGGTTTAATCTAATTTAAGATTTTTTTAAAAAAAGACTTAAATTTGGTATATATATAAGGTTGGCCATTGGTTTTAAGAGGTTTAATAATTGTATTTTTTCTGATATTTTCAACGGCTAAGGCTCAGAGAACTAGTAAGTTTTCTTTAAAGCCAAGCCTGGGAATTACAGCTTGCCAAATGCATGGTGATAATTATAGCGGTTATCACAAGCTCGGCTTTGTTGGCGGTTTATATGTTAATGCGGCTTTAAAAGAACGAACCTCTTTAGAGTTAGGAATTCTATTCGTGCAAAAGGGTGCTCGTAAAAATCAAAACCCTACAAAATTCGATTATCATTATTATTACTTAAACCTGAATTATGTTGAAGTGCCTTTATTAATAAGATGGCAACCTAACAAATTCTTTTTTACTGCCGGATTATCGTATGCCTATTTAATTAATTATTACGAGGGTAGTGAAATAGGAAACATAACCGGCATGTATCCCTTTAATAATAATGAGTATAGTTTTAATTTAGGTATTGGTATGATGATAGGTAAGACTAAAAAAATGGGTGTTGAAGTGCGCACTAATAATTCATTTGTTACTATTCGTCCTTTTCCAAGTAATTTTCGACCTTATTATCCGAATGTAATAGCGCGCTATTTTAATAATGGCTTTTACAGTAATATTTTACAAATTGCATTTACCTACAAATTAACATCCAGAAAAAACCGTGAGCCAAAAGAAGAAATATAAAATTGTGGTAGCCGTTACGGGTGCCAGCGGAAGCATTTATGCTAAAGTGCTTTTAGATAAATTAAAAAACGCACCCGAACAAATTGAAACAGTTGGTGTAGTGATGAGCGATAACGCGAAAGATGTTTGGAAACACGAATTAAAATCGGATAGCTTTTCGTCTTACGGATTTACCTTTTATTCTAAAACAGATTTTAATGCGCCATTTGCTTCTGGTTCATCAAAGTTTGATTGTATGATTATTTGTCCATGTAGTATGGGAACGCTTGGCAGAATTGCAGGCGGTATAAGTAACGATTTAATTACGCGCGCAGCTGATGTAATGCTAAAAGAACGGCGTAAATTAATTTTAGTAACCCGCGATACGCCTTTAAGTTTAATTCATATAAATAATATGAAAACTGTTACTGAAGCTGGCGGAATTATTTGCCCGGCTTCACCATCGTTTTATTCTGTACCTACCGATTTTGAAGCCCTAGCTGCTACTGTTGTGGATAGAGTTATTGATATTGCGGGAATTGAAATTTCTACTTACAGATGGGGCGGAGAAGGAAGTCGTTTAGTTAAGTAGTTATAAGCAAACGTGTAGAAAAGCCCCCAGCTTATAATAAATTTGCTTTGGACGTATATTTTTTGTACTTTTGTACGTATAAATTAATTAATCATGGACACAAAACTAACATTAAAGCTTAACGAGGATATTATTGAAAAAGCTAAGGAATATGCGAAAACTAGGAAAACAAGTCTCTCAGCCTTGATTGAAAATTATTTGCAAAAATTAACTACTGACAAAAAAAACAATAAAACAATTACTCCTCTTGTCAAAAGCCTTTCCGGTGTTATTAGTCTTCCTAAAGATTATAACGACAAAAAAGAATATACTGACTACTTAACTAATAAATATAAATAAGTGGAAAAGGTATTTGTTGACTCAGACATTGTTCTTGATTTATTAAGCGGCAGACAACCACATTATAACCATGCAGCTGAGTTATTTTCACTTGCAGACGAAAATTTGATCAAACTTTATGTTTCTTCATTAACTTTCGCAAACGTAAATTACATATTATCAAAACAACTTTCTGCAGGACAGTCAAGGAAAATGTTGTTAAAATTCAAGACTCTTATTAACGTATCGTCTGTTAATGACAAAGTTATTGAGCTTTCTTTAGCTTCAGACTTCTCTGACTTTGAGGATGCAATTCAATACAATACTGCAATTGAAAATGGCATAACCACTTTGCTGACAAGAAATCTTAAAGACTTTAAAAAAGCGGACATCACAATTCTGACGGCACAGCAATATTTAAACACAATAAACTAAAATCTTAGGCTTCTATATCAAACGTTTCCATAAACTTAGTAGTAAAATTACCTGCTCTAAATTGTGGATCTTTAAATAATTTTAAATGAAATGGAATAGTAGTTTTAATTCCTTCAATGATAAATTCACTTAAAGCCCTCTCCATAGTATTAATAGCCTCTTCACGCGTTTGC
>JAYTSW010000421.1:0-3829 GCA_043745425.1 Sphingobacteriaceae bacterium
TCGTTCGAAAAACAATTTCGATTATTTAGATACTGTTATTAAACAACAAAAACATTCCGATTTTATTATACAAGGTTTTTTACAGGAACTAAGTTTTATGTTTTTGAAAAACCATAAAATAACAGCAAGAGCCTGGCAAAATGTTTCAGAGCGTAATTTCCCTCCTACTTTAGGCAATTCAAAAAGCACAACATCTCAGTTCGACAAAAATTTAAAGTTAAGTGCAGATTGGATTTACGAAGGAAAAAAATTAATCCCTGCAATTCGAATAGCTTATTTTGATGATGTTTTAAATTATACAGATAGCGCAGCTAAACTATTTTCAAAAAGCAAAGTAAATACATTTATTACTGAAGCCGATCTTAATTATTATGTCAACTCTCATAACAAATTTTATATAGGCGTAAATTATACCAATTACAAAGCCACAACATTAAATTACATAAAACCTAGTCAAGGGTTAAGCAAAGAAGCCATATTATTAGGCTACAATTTTAACTATTTTGAACATAAATTAAATTTTGATTTAAACCTGCGGCAAGAATTTTCAAGTGCATTTACAATTCCATTAACGGGAAGTACTGGCTTATCTTATCAACTATTAAAACAACTGAAACTAAAAGCGAATGGCGCTAAAGTTTATCGCTTACCTACTTTAAATGATTTGTATTGGAATCCAGGTGGCAATCCAAATTTAAAACCTGAAGAAGGTTATACTTACGAAGGAAGCTTTGAATTGAAAATTTCATTTAGTAAATTTTTATTGGAAAGTGAAATGACTTATTTCGATAAAAATATATCTAACTGGATTCAATGGGTACCTGGTGCGGGCGGCAACCCTACTCCAATTAACTTAATGAAAGTTTACTCCCGAGGCACCGAGACATCTAACAGTATTCAGTATAGTTACGATAAATTAAAATGTAAACTTGGCTTTAACAGTTCTTATGTTTTATCTACTTCATTAAAATCCAATTTAGAGAATGATGCTTCAATTAACAAACAATTAATTTATACGCCACGTTACAATTATGGTGGGAATTTCTCTTTTATGTATGATAAATTCAGTATCTCCTATTATCATAATTATATAGGTTATCGTTTTACCACCAGTGATAATTCTTCCTGGTTGAAACCTTATCAATATGCCAATTTAAAAATTGCTTATGGGTATTCATTTAACAAAGTTGGTTTCGTAACAGCTTTTCACATTAATAATTTATATAATTCTTCATACATGATAATTGCGCAACGACCAATGCCTTTACGTAATTATGAAGTCAGCATTACATTAACCTATCATAAACCAAATAAAAAATAAAAAAACAACTATGAAAAAAACAATTACACTTTTAGCACTTTTAGTTTTCGGAATCAGTAAGTCGCAAACCGTTGCCGACTTTGAAAGTTTTTCGTTACCCGCAGATTCATATTATTCAAGTGCAAGCGGAACGGATTGGCAAACAACAAACGCTTCTTTCCAATATGATTGGACCACAAGTTTTGGTGGGTACTGGAGCGGTGGATTTGCTTATACCAATAAAAATAATGTTGACAGTGGGAATTACAGACATCTTTATAATTGCATTACGGGAAAAGGCTATAATCTCTCTAATTATTACGTTACAGGGCAACCCGGAAGTTTTATAAGAGTAAAAGCGCCGAGCACAGGTGTTGTAGGTTTTTATCTAACAAATACCACTTACGCTTATATGTCAATGAAAAATGGAGATAGCTTTGCGAAAAAATTCGGAGGCACAACCGGTAACGACCCAGACTTTCTCAAATTAACTGCCAAAGGTTATTCGGGTGGTGTTTTAAAACCAGACAGTGTAGAATTTTATTTAGCTGATCTTCGCTTCAGCAATAATTCACTTGATTATATTCTGAAGAGCTGGCAATATGTTAATTGCAACAAATTAGGTTCCGTAGATAGTATTACCTTCTATATGTATTCGAGTGATAATAGTTTTGGTTTCATGAATACTCCGGCTTACTTTAGCATTGATAATTTTACAACTGGACAAGGTGTTGGTATTGCTGAGAATTCTATTTTTGATAACATAAATGTATTTCCAAATCCTGCAAGCGATATCTTAACTATTAATTTAAAATCGCAACAAGAAATAAATACATCCATTAAAATTTATAATTCAATTGGAAAATTAGTAAAAGAGGAAACAACAAATTTTAATTCCCACAATTTTAATTACAGTATTGAGGTTGCGAATTTAAATTCAGGATTATATTTTATCGAAATAACAAGTGAGAACAAAAAACAAAACATCAAGTTTATTAAACAATGAAAATAAAACTCATTATTTCTTTTTCGTTTTTAACTTGCGCTTTACTTGCACAGTTCCCTGGTCCCGTAGGGGCTAGTGGAACCACTGCAATGTATAAAGACAGCAGCGCGTTTGTAGCTTGGGGAAAGATGTGCAATTTCACAAAAGGCTATCAAGATATAAGCAATACTTCATTAGGTTACGTTAATGTTGGTGACAGCTCAAAGGCTATAGGAAAAGCTGATGGAAGCATAGTTAGTTTAGGTGATGGCGGCGTTGCTATTGTAACGTTTACAACACCAATTAAAAACGGACCAGGTTTTGATTTTGCAGTATTTGAAAATGGATTTAATGATACGTTTTTGGAATTAGCATTTATTGAGGTGAGTAGTGATGGTGTAAATTTTTATCGCTTTCCCGCAACAAGTAATTCTCAATACACAGTTCAATATGGTAATGCTGCATCAATAGATGCAACCAAATTGGATAATCTAGCAGGAAAATATCGTGCGCTCTATGGCACACCTTTTGATTTACAAGATTTAACCGGGATTCCGCAATTAAATATTAATGCTATTACACACGTAAAAATTATTGATGTAGTTGGTAGCATTAACACAACGTACGCCACTTATGATAAAAACAGTAACATCGTTAATGATCCTTGGCCGACTGGCTTTGGTTCTTCAGGTTTTGATTTAGATGCTGTTGGCGTTATTAATCAGTCTGCAGTTGGAATTTTTGAATATGAGAAGAATAATTCCGTTAAGATATATCCGAACCCTTCGAAAGGAGATTTGAGAGTTGAGTGCATAGATTTCAGTGACGATACTGAAATTAAAATTTTGAATATGTTAGGTGAGGAGTTAATGAAAGAAATTCTTACCAATAAGTTTCAATCTTTTGATATCACCCAGTTGAATTCAGGAATCTATTTTATTTCCATTGAAACTGAAAAGGGAAAAAGCATCACCAAATTAATTAAAGAGTGAGATTAACTAAGTACATATTTGCTCTTGCCACATTATTCCTCTTTGCTTGTGTAAAAGACAAGCCTAACGACGTTATGCAGCCCTCTGTTACTTTCGGAAATGGTTACAAAGTATTTGTTACCAATGAAGGTGGTTTCGGGAATAATAATGCCTCGGTGAGCATGTACGATTTAAGTACAAATCAAGTTGTAAGTGATATTTATTCTACACAAAACAACAGCGCCGTGTTAGGTGATGTTTGTCAGAGCCTGAATAAAATAAATAATAAGTTTTACATTGTTGTAAATAATTCCGGAAAAATAGCAGTTGTGAATTCAAGTGATTTCAAATTAATCACAACAGTCACAGGATTACCATCGCCACGTTTTATTTTACCCGTTACATTCAGTAAAGCTTATGTGAGTGATTTATACTCAAACGCCATTTCAATAATCGATTTAAATACCAATACAAAAACAGGTTCTATTCCCTGCAGCGGGTGGACAGAACAAATGGCACTTATTTACAATAAAGCTTTTGTTACAAATAATAAAAGCAATTACACCTATATTA
>JAYTSW010000422.1:0-3826 GCA_043745425.1 Sphingobacteriaceae bacterium
CTTTTTGTACATTTGGTAAAACACCAAATACACCAATAGAATCTGTAATTGTATTGGGTTGCGCGAAAATTCTGTCGGCAGCGCAACTGATATAATACCCGCCACTCGCTGCAACGTCACCCATACTGACAATAGTAGGCTTTGCTTTTTTAGCTAAAGTCATTTCTCTCCAAATAACATCGCTTGCTAATGCGCTTCCGCCTGGAGAATTTACTCGTAATACAATGGCTTTAATAGTTGTATCCAAACGTGCATCTTTAATGGCTTTTGCGATACGATCGCTGCCAATAGTTTCTTCATCACCTTCACCGCTTTGAATTTGTCCGACTGCATATATCAAAGCAATTTTTGGTTCTTTGCTCAATAATTTTTCCTCCTTACGAGATGGTTTTACATTTTTCTGATATTTTGCAATGTCAGCAAAAGCAATTTTATCTTTCTCTGCTAATTTCAAATCTTTTTTCAGTAACGATAAAACTTCATCTTCATATAATATACCATCTACCAATTTGGCGTTTAATGCCGATTCAGGCGAATCAATACTTAAATTATTTGCCATCTCATTTAATTTATCAATTGAAACCCCGCGCTCTTTTGAAATGCCATCTAACATAGAATTCCAAATGCTGTTCATGTACGTTTCAGTTTGTAAGCGATTGGCTTCGCTCATTTTATCTAACATAAAAGGCTCAATGGCGCTTTTAAATTTACCGTGACGGAAAATTTGCATTTCAATATCTAATTTCTCTAACATGTTTTTGAAAAACATTAATTGAGCACTTAAACCTTTAAGTTCCATACCGCCTTGAGGATTCAAATATAATTTGGTAGCAGTAGAAGCTAAGTAATACGATTTTTGAGAATACCCTTCACTGTACGAATAAATAAACTTTTTTGATTTTTTGAAATCTAATAATGCATTACGTATTTCTTCAATAGTTGCAAAACCGGCTTCAATGTGTTTTATATCTAAATAAATACCTTTAATGTTATCGTCGGTTTTTGCGTGTTCAATAGATTTAACTATTCCGCGCACACCTAATACAGCTGGGGGCATAAACGGACCAAGATCGAACTCCTCAAAAGGGTTATCCATACCACGTTCGGTAATAGCGCCTTCTATTTTAAGGTGTAAAACACTATTTTCTTTAACAGTGAATGTTTTTTGACCTTCGCCATCAAACGCGCCCTTTAATCCTGCGGCTATAAAACCACCTATAATAAGGGCCATAATAATGCCAGTAACTAAAAGTCCGATAATTGAACCTAAAAATGCTCCGAAAAATTGTTTCATGTTGTTTTATTTTTGTTGGTTAATGTAACATGTTATGAGCCATTGGTCATTTCCGGTGTGTCCGGTGTCCGTTTAGCTCATTTCATGATAAGATAATTTTGTGTTTAATAAGAACTAAGTTACCTTTAAGATGCGTATTTAAAGCATAAACTGTATGAACGTAGCATTTTTGTGTTTGGGCGGAAATATGGGCGACCGATTGGCGAATTTAACCCGTACAAAGGAGCTTATTAAGGAGGAACGGTTAAATATTGTGGCCATAAGTAATATTTACGAAACCCAGGCCTGGGGCAGTGAAAATAGCCCAGATTATTATAACCAGTGCATTAAAATCACAACCGAATTGGACGCCGAAAACTTAATGAAATTATTATTAAGTATAGAGTTAAAATTAGGTCGCGTTAGAACTGTAAATAAAAACGAGGCGCGAACAGTAGATGTTGATATCTTATTATTTAACGGCGATATTATAAATACAGAATTACTCATAGTACCGCATCCGCGTTTGCATTTACGGCAGTTTGTTTTGAAACCTTTAAACGAAATCGCATCTGGTATTTTACATCCCGGTTTACATAAAAGTATTCACCGTTTATTAATGGATTGTAAAGATACTTTAACTGCAAAAAAAATTGAATCAAATGTACATTTGTATTGAAGGGAATATCGGCGCAGGAAAAACAACTTTAGCAATTGCGTTGGCAAAACGCAGAGGTGGTGTTTTTTTAGCAGAGCAATTTGAAGATAATCCATTACTTCCTTTGTTTTATAAAGACAAAAAACGAATGGCCTTTCCGTTGGAGTATAGTTTTTTAATTTCTCGCCACGCTCAATTGCACAAATATTTTAATCGTAAACATAGTAAAGTTACAGTAGCGGATTTTAGTATGCATAAATGTTTCTGGTTTGCCAAATCAAATCTCACGAAGCACGAGTTTCATTTTTATAAAAGTCAATTTAAAATTATCGAATCTGATACTAAAAAAATTAATTTGCTTATTTATATTAATACCGACCATAAAAATCTTTTACAGAACATTAAAAAAAGAGGGCGTGAATACGAGAAAGAGATTGATGAAAATTATTTGGATGAAATAAGCACCAGTTACAATAAAGGCATTAAAAAGATAAGAGGAATACCTGTAATTGAGTTTTATATCAATAAATATTATGCTAAGACAAACGAGCACATTGTTAACCGGATTGATGATATTTTAAAAAAAGGAATTAAATTTAAATACAAGAAAATAGTTTTATAACATGAGTAAGTTTTTAGGAATAGTAATTTTGATTTTATCTCCCTTCCTTATTAAGGCGCAAGGGAATTTAATTTTCGACGGGAATAATACGTTTAATGGTCAGCCTTTGTTGAATACAACTGTTACCGTAGTAGAATCAGGCAAGCAAATTGAAACATTGAATACAGGAAATGGTTCGGTATTTAAATTGACGTTGCCTTACGGAAAAAATTATTCGGTATATTTTACAAATGCGAAAACGCAAAAAATGTATATGGAAGTTATTATGAATAATATTCCTGAAAAAGCCATGAAAATTAAAATGGTGCACGCATTTGAAATTCCATTTTTTCCGAAAGACGCCGTCACTTTTGATACGACGCAGTTTAGACATCCTTTTTATAAAATTATTTTTAACGGAAAAGATAAAATGGTAGATGATACCATTTATACAAAGCAATTCATTTCCAAAGTATACCTTAAGAAAAAAAGTGAAAAAGAAGTTGTGGAAGCTGAGCCAAAATCAATTAAATGGAATAATTTGGCAGGAAAATTCGCTTACAATAATAAAGAAAAATTACCTGTTCGTAATAAAAAAGTAAACCTTATTAATGGCAATGGCGTAATTGTAAAAACAACTTCCACAAACAAGTATGGTAATTTTATTTTTACTGGAGTCGATTTAAATGATGCTAAAAAAATTGAAATTGATTTTAAAAAGGAATTCACCAATCAAACCGTTTCTTTAGAGTTAACTAATGGCAAAGGTGAAGTAATTTGTACTAATAATGTTGTAAATAATAAAGCGGAATGCCAAAGCTCAGCAACAAATAAAGTAATTGAAAAATTAATTGATGCCCGTTTCTCTTATAAAATCTCAGCTAAATTAATTCAGGAAAATGATAAAAAGATTTCTTTTTACGCTAATCGACTTGTTCTATTGTTGAACGACAAAAACACTGTGTTGCGCAGGGGTAAAACCAATGCTTTTGGTTCGTTTGTATTTACGGATTTAAAGCCAGGACAAACGTATTTAATTGGTATTGAGAAAATGGATGTGGAAGCGGGGATGAAAGCAAATCTTTATACTAATGCCGATCATTTTATTGCTCATGTTGATAGCGCTGTTACAAGCCGGGTTGTAAAACGTTTTTCTGCTGATAATAATCCTGTGTTTAACGATTTATTAATTGATGAGAGTCAGTTACGGATGGATGTGAGTGGAAAATTGTATGGCGATAACATGAATAATCCGTTGGGTGATTTAAAAATATTATTGCTGAATGATAAATTT
>JAYTSW010000423.1:0-3816 GCA_043745425.1 Sphingobacteriaceae bacterium
AGAGGCAGATATCTCATTCAAATGGAAATGATTTCTTAAATTAAAATTCTTACTAAAAACGAAAAGTATCGCCCCTCTCTATTTTTATAGAGAGGGGAAGGGGGTGAGTCACTTTTTGTTATCTTTGCCCAATGAACGAACAACAAGAAAAGGCCTATTTCGACCCTGAATCATTAAAACGACTGATTGCATCAGAAGGAAAAGTGGTAAAACACGTTATTTGTTATCTGTGGCAAAATTCAATTAATAAAGACGATGTAGTTGAATTAATTGATGTTTTTGAGCTTGTTTTTACTGATGGTTATAAATTATCCTTATGTATTAATATTGATAACAGTGGCATGGAAGCAATCGATTACCATTACGATACAGATAAGAAAGAAATAGAAACAGAATTTGATGGTAAGATTAAAGTGCAAGGTGTAGTAGCTTCAGCTACAAAAATGTGGAAAGATGTTATCGGATTAAAATTAGAATCTGTTCAATTAACAAAATCAGATGCAAATTATTTAAGCGATTCAGTAGTTTTTAATTTTGGAGAAGAACGGAGAGTGGTTTCTGTTAGTCAGCTCGATGGATTAATAATTGATTTCCACGAGGAAGACTGATAGAAGTACGAGTTACGAAGTACGATTGACGAATCAAGAAGTATAAGCGAAATATGAATTTTAGAATATGAAAGCGCAAAATTTGAAGGATAGAACAAAGTTGTTTGCTATTTCAGTACTCAAGTATTTGAATGGAATTCCTAAACAAGGGCCTTATTACGCTATAAGTAATCAGTTAACTCGAGCTTCAATGTCAGTTGGGGCTAATTAGAGAGCAGCTTCTAGAGCTAAATCTCCTGCTGACTTCATTAATAAACTTAAAATTGTTGAGGAAGAATGCGATGAATCGATGTATTTCCTCGAAATTTTAGAGGAGCTTTTGCCAGAAGATAAAAAAAATAGATATATTGTATAAAGAGGCAAATGAACTCCTTTCAATAACAGTTGCTTCAATAAAAACGGCTAGAAAATATAATTCCTAATTTTTATTTCTTCAATCGTCCTTCGTAACTCGTAATTACTGAGAGTTGTCTTTATTAATATTTTTCAAATTAAACGTAATGGGATAATTCATTCGGTAACGAACGTATTTTCCGTTTTTTTCGGCAGGTTTCCATTTTAATAACCTTACTACACGTATTGCCTCTTCAGTGCAACCGCCATTCACACCTTTAATGGCTTTTACATTACTTACAAATCCATTAGTTTCTACTATAAATGTAACTTGAACAGTACCTTCAATGTTTTGTGTTTTTGCAACGCTTGGATAATCCATATTATCTAAAATAAATCCGGGTAAGGCATCATCGCCTTTCCAGTATTCGGGCGATTTATCTGCTATTTCGTAAATAACAAAAGTGCTGTCTTGTGGTTTTGTTAAATTACTTTTTAATTTTTTACGTTCTTTTAAACTCTCCTTGTATTTTTCGCCATTAAATACCATTGTAATTGAACCATAGGTTTCAAGCACAACGTTACCAACTCGACCCGGCTCGAATAGTAGAAAATTAAGAATACGTTTGCTTTCTGTTTGATAATACGTATCGTAATTGTCTTTAAAAAAAGGGTCAATAGCTCTTCCTTCTTTTGTTACACTAAAATAAATCGTAACTATTTTATCATCCACCCAAATTAATTTAGGGGGCACAATTAACTGCGTATAAATAACCTGGTCTAATTGCGACTTTCCTCCAATGTTTATAGGGGGCGTATCCGGTACTAATTCGATTTTCGATTGTGAATTCAGTCTCGTAAATGTGCAAAGAAATAGTAAAATAAAAAGTTTATTCATGTTTGATGGCTTTTAAAAAACGGATATTTCCTGACAAGTCATTTATTAAAATAACGTCTTTAAATAAATTACTTTTTTGGGCATATTGTTTAACCTCTTCTGCAAATATAGGGTTTAACTCAAAATATAATTTACCACCAGCATTTAAATGCTCGTTACATAATTCAATAATGCGTTTATAAAAAACAGTAGCATCGTTATCTTCAACAAACAAAGCGATAGAAGGCTCGTTGTTCTTTACACGTTCGTGCATTTGTTTAGCTTCTGTTTTAGCAATGTAAGGCGGGTTACTTACAATTATATCGTAAGTATCTAAACTATATTTTATATCGGCTTTCAAAACATCAGTACAATTAAATAAAATTGTTGTTTTATTTAGTATAGCATTTTGCTGAGCAATTTTTAAAGCCTCTTGTGAAATATCAATAGCAGAAACATTTGCTTCTGGTAATTTGTTTTTTAGAGTAATGGGAATACAACCGCTACCGGTGCCGATATCTAAAATATCAATAGAGGAGGTTTCTGTTAAATCATTACAATCCTTCAAAATTAATTCAACCAGTTCTTCTGTTTCGGGCCGCGGAATCAAAACATCTTTATTTACTTTAAAAACTAATCCGTAAAAAAAACATTCACCTAAAATATATTGTAGCGGAATGTTTTTCTTTAAATCTTTACAGCAATCATATAATTTTAAAATATCGCTTTGATTTAAGTTTTCGTTTTTCTTAAGCGAAATATCAGTGGCTGAATAGCCAATATAATGCTCGAAGACATATGAAATTAAAACAGTTAATTCATTCGGCTCGTAAACAGAAGAAAGTTCAGTGTTGTAAAAAGCAATAATATCCTTTAGTTTATTGGATGCAATTCGCATTGTTAATCGGTGGCAATTACTTTATAATGTTTTTCTGAATAAGGCGATTTGATTTTAATAAAATAAACACCTGCAGCACGCACGCAGTTTCTGTTTAAAGTATATTCGTCAGCATTTATTTTGTCTTTAAAAATTAATTCACCAATCGAATTGTATACGGTTACTTCGCCAGTAATTTTTTCATTTAATTTAACGGTAACTTCTTTATTAAAAGGATTAGGGTAAACCGTTGCATCAGAAATTAAATTCTGACTATCAATTCCTGTTGATAAAGCACAAGTAAACGTACTGAAGCCATCCAATTTACCATAACCAAATTTATTGTTTGGTAAAGTACCTTCCCAGCCATCACTGTAAGTACAATTGATAATGGCCTGTCTCACTTGTTTATTATTGTAAGTTGGATGTGCCTGTAAAAATAAAGCGGCCAAACCAGCAACTACAGGTGATGCAGCGGATGTTCCACCACTGGTAATATGAAAACTTCCCTGCGCAACAGCACTAGGGGCGGACATTATAGTGCTAGCTTGTAATCCTAAAGCTATACAAGTTAAAATACAACCACCCGTTGCGGCTACTTCCGGCTTTAAGCGATTATCGCGTGTTGGTCCACAACTGCTGTTGTTTGCTAATTCTCCAGCGTTTTCAGATATAATTTGCACCACACTGTTTACATCAACATAAGCTTTTCTGTTTATGTAATTGGCAACAGCAATAATTTCATCACTGCACTGAAAGCTACTTACCATAGAAGAAACTGTATCGGGCGTAGTGTATTTTGTTATTTTAGGATATTGTGATGCTGTAGGTAAACCGCTTGAAACAAAATCAAAATTCCAAGCATCAAATTTTCCGGTTCCTGTGCTTTCTATTCTCCACAAATAATTCGCACTGTCGGGTGTAATTTGTATAAATAATTCATACACGCCATACGGATTTACACTAGCCGAACTTTCAACTATACCAATACGATTTGATCCTTTTTTTAATGTGTCGATTTTTAAAGTATAACCATAATTGTAATTTTTAAAACCAATGTTTCCTAAATTAGTATAACCAAGATTGTTTGCACCCACCGAATATTTTACATTTTTAATTTG
>JAYTSW010000424.1:0-3799 GCA_043745425.1 Sphingobacteriaceae bacterium
TTTAAAGAAGTTTTCAATAACAAATATGTTACAAATTCATCACCTTTTGCATTCACGAATTTTGAGCGGATGTTAAAAGCCTTGATTGCACTATCATCATTTCACTTTGTATTGTTTGCTTTTGGAATATATTATTTAATTTGGAATTTAGTAAAGAAGCAATTAAAGCTAGATTCAAGATTTTGGTTTCCTTTTTTAATTTGCACATTGCCATGTTTCTTTAGCTTCTTGCATGGGGATATTCCACCGGATCGTGTTTATTCTGTGATCGTACCTTTTTTTACAATCTTATTGGCACAAAGCCTTTTCTTATTGTTGCAAAAATTAAATTGTTTTAATAACCATCAACTATATTTAATTCTACCAATTTATATTTTGCTTCACTTTGGTTGTAGCGAATTGTATCTTTATAAGAAATTAGGTATTGATAATTGCAATGGTGATCGGGATCAAAACCTGACTTTGCAATACCATAATTATCATTTTAATTCTAAAGCTTTTATCAGTACATTGAACGATGATAGTTTAAAAGCCCTGCCTATATATTATGAAGAGAATTTCGATAATGCGAAAGTACTGACCGATACTTTCAATATTAAAAGCAAAATATTAAGTTTGGATAGTATTGAGAGCAATCAATTTATTTTGATAAGTAATAAACCATTCACTGAAAAATCTGGTATGACTTATAAATTACTTAATTCAAATGTAGAATATTTTAAACTTTATTTAGTTAAAGATAATTTAAGATAAGTAAATTATGAATATTTTGAGATTACAATGAAGTTGAAAAAAGCCTCTTCCAAAATTTAAATGTAGAGAAGAGAAGAGGGCTTTAGAATTTTATTTCTTGTCTATAATTTATTCTCTAATTATGCTATTGGAAGGATCTCATTTTGTAGTTTGACTCTGCAATTTATGAAAGGTAACATACGAAGTAATTAAAATGCAAAGCACGATGATTGGGAAAAATGTTACTGCAGAAATACCATCAATAACAGCAATGCTTATAAATGCAGCTATAAAATCAAATGCCAATCCAGCATAAGCCCATTCTTTTACTCTTTTTGGTACTTGAGGCAGAATTAAAACCAATGCTCCAATTACTTTAAATCCTGTTAACATAGGACCAAAATAATCAGGATATCCCAAATGTTTCATCCCTTCTTTTGCCATAGCTGATTGCATTGTAATAGCTGGCATTACACCTTCCATTAAAAATATTAAAGATGTTGTAATCCAGTAAGTAATTTTTGTGCTTTTCATTGATGTGAATTTTATATGCAAATTAAGTTTGTTGTAGTAAACTTTAGTTTTTAAATATTTTTTTGAATAATTTTATTACTAATTGCTTTTACTACATCACTTCTCACATGCTGTTTCATGATTATGCAACGGTTCGCAGATTTATGTTGGCGGGAAGGTAACCTACATTCGATTGATAAAGTTACAAAAGATCGTTAACACAAAAGTTCATAGAAAGAAAAACAGCTTCTGCTGACACTAATGTGCGGTTAACAGCCGAAAAGTATATGAATGTTTTTTAAGATTGTAAGCCCAAGATTATCAATGTTTGAGGAAATTAAATTTTTTGTAACTTTGTAACTAGAAATTATGAACAATTTTCAAAAGAAATTACGGGTAGAAATTTCAATTAATTCATCTGGAATTTTACAGAATGAAAAACTTATTCATACTTTAAAAGAGAAAAATTATTGTATTATTGATCAATCTCTTGATGGAGACGCGCCTAAGCAATTTATTAAGGCGTATATATTCAAAGAACAAAGTGGAGTTAGAAGGAAAAATGTAAACTCTTGGTTTTCATACATCGCAAAAACGGCTGAGAAATGGTATCCTCACGAATCTGTCATTGAGTATATGATTAACAGGATTGGCCAAGAAATGGGATTAGCAATGAATGAAATCGAATTGGTTATTGGAAATGGCCAAATCCGGTTTCTAAGTAAATATTTTTTGAATAAAAATGAGAAACTTGTGCATGGCGCAGAAATTTGTGGAGAACATTTAGGTGATGTCGATATGGCCAAAGAAATTGCGGAAAACAAATCCACTGCTAGAGACCTATTCACTTTTGAATTTATAAAGGAAGCTATTGTTTCAGTATTTCCTCATTGCCATGACAATATTGTAGAAGATCTAGTCAGGATGATAGCATTTGATGCAATTGTTGGAAATAATGATAGACATTTTTATAATTGGGGTGTAATTGATACAAAAAAGAAGACCAGAAAGGCGCTTAAATTAGCACCAATGTACGATTCGGCAAGAGGTTTATTGTGGAATTTTAGTGATGAGAATATAATTGGCATTTATAGAGCTAATTTAGATGGTGGGAATAATCGAATTAGTAACTATATTGAAGGAGCCTGTCCAAGAATAAGCATTGAAGGAAATAAGGATGCAAATCATTTCGAATTAATAAAATATGTTAAAGAAGATAACAAAAAGTACGAATTAATCGTTAAACACTTATCTTCAATCCAAAATGAGGAGAGGGTTGTTGACATGTTAAATCGAGAATTTTCCCCTTTCTTCATTCCTGAAAGGTCTAAGTTGGTGATAGAAATATTAAGAAGTAGATTTAGAAAAATTAGAGAAATTAAAAATGTTAAATAAAATTCAAGCGAAAATAAAGGGTTGGTTTAGTAAAGGAGATGAAGATTTAGCAATGCATCTACCTTTAGAGGAGAACGCAACTTTTATTCTCAAAGTTGATAAAATAGAAATCGGAATACTTCATTGTGAAAATGGAGTATGGGAATTTAAATATTCAGAAGAGTTTAAAAATCATAACGAGTATAATTTAATAACGGGTTTTCCTGATTTAAATAAAGTTTATCGGGAAAATACATTGTGGCCTTTTTTTCGTATCCGTATTCCAGGTTTAAAACAACCAGCTGTTCAAGAAATAATTAAAAAAGAGAAGATTAATCAGGAAAATGAAGTTTCGCTATTAAAGCGTTTTGGTCAAAAAACAATTTCAAATCCTTATGAATTAATTTCCGGATAATATTTTTCAGCATTATCTGCTGCAGGCATCTCATATAAAATTAATATAAGATTATTAAAATTTATAGTCCCTAATGTTTTATCCCGATTGACTTAGTTCTGTTGCTACGAAGCGAGGATTTATTATTGAAAATTAAAATAGTCACAAGTCAAAACAGATTATTTGCCGCTTTAATATTTTGCCTATTTTAATGTTTTATACGAAGTTAAAATATTCTCTGTAAGAAAATAACAAAGCATTCAGCCAATGTGCAGTTATAGGCAGTGATAATTTCGGCATATTGGTCGTAATCATGCCCAATAAATACCACGTTTCCTAAGTTCATCAATTACTAATTTCAACTGCTCTTGGATGAATATTTTTGCGGTATTATGTGTATTAGAAATATATTCAATTGTCAAGATATAAATATAACCTGTTTCTGTATATTCAAGATGTTGTTTGTTTCTTTTGAAAATATCTACATCAGGTTGTTGATCTACACCTTTAGAATAATCTTTGATTATATTGGAACCATTATGAACTATTAAATTTCTTACAGTTTGATTGTCGGTAAATAATTGCCATTCGGCATTACCGGGAATAACGATTGTAAGCTTGTCTTTTAGAAAAGTTTTGGCCTTTTTTATACCTTGTTCTCTTACATTGTAATTAAGGAAATCTTCATTAAGATAAAGTGCGGCGATTCGACATAATTCTATCATTGCCCATTCTAAAAATGAGTTGGTCATTACAAATAAAGCATTATAAATTGTTTTATTGGTA
>JAYTSW010000425.1:0-3794 GCA_043745425.1 Sphingobacteriaceae bacterium
TGTTGAGGGTGAGGTTTATGCGATGTCAGCTTTCTTTACTGCAATTGTATTTTGGGCAATATTAAAATGGGATGAAGAAGATGATTCTAATCCAATTGGCGCTATGCGTTGGTTAGTTTTAATTTCTTATTTAATGGGTTTATCTATTGGTGTCCATTTGTTAAACTTACTCGTTATCCCTGCCATTTGCTTTATTTACTATTATAAAAAATACACATTTACCTGGAAAAGTTTTTTCATTGCAGGTATTATTTCAGTATTGATTTTAGGTACAGTTCAATCTTTAATCATTCCTAAAATTGTAAAATTCGTTTCCGATACGGAGGTGTATTTCACAAATCATCTGCACATGGGTTTCAGTACAGGAACTATGGTTTATTTTGGCTTGATGATAATTTCATTGGCTGGATTTATCATGTACACTACTTCTAAAAAAGAATCTCATTATAAAATTGGTTTTTATTCTTTAATCGCATTTGCAATTATTGTTGTTATTGCTGCACCAAGTCCAGGCGCTATGTTTACCCGCGCCCTGTCATTCGGAGCCATTTTGTATGCTATAGGTAAAATCAAATCTAAATTCAATAACTTAAATGTTATCATGATGAGTTTTGCCACCATTTTAATTGGATACTCGTCGTTTTTTGTATTAGTAATTCGTTCGCAAGCTAATCCGCCAATGGACGAAAACGATCCTGAAAATGCACCTAACATGTTATCGTATTTGTTACGTGAGCAATATGGTGATTGGCCAATTTTATACGGACAATATTACAACGCTCCAGCAAAACCGAATTCTCAATTTAAAGATGGTGATCCAATTTATATTAAAGATGAGAAACAAAAAAAATACGTCATGGCGGATGATCGTAAAAACGATATTCCTGTTTATGAAGAAGAATTTTGTACAGTTTTCCCTCGTATGTGGAGTAGTCAGAGTCACCATGAAGCCGCTTATAGGTATTGGGGTGATGTAGCTAGCAATCATCGAACAGTTAACCGTACCAACGAACAAACAGGCGAGAGCGAATCTGTGGAGATTCCAACCTTCGGCGCTAACATGCGTTTCTTTTTTAATTATCAGTTAAAATATATGTACTTCCGTTATTTTTTATGGAACTATATGGGAAGACAAAATGATATTCAGGGAATGAGCAATAATACTCTCGAAGGAAATGCAGTAAGCGGTGTAAAAGCTATTGATGATTTCTTATTAGATTCTGACAGCAGTTTAAAAACGCATGCTATGAAAGGGAATAAAGCACAAAATTTCTTTTTCGGTATTCCGCTTATTTTAGGCTTGCTTGGTTTTTGGTTTCATTATAAAAATAATAAAGGTGGTGCCTGGGTTGTTGCTTCATTTTTCTTGTTAACTGGATTAGCCATTATTATTTATCTGAACCCAACACCTTATCAACCGCGTGAAAGGGATTATGCCTATGCGGGCTCCTTTTATGCTTTTGCCATTTGGATTGGCTTCGGCGTGTTGTTTTTATTTGATTTACTAAGTAAGAAATCAAACTTAAAAATGGCTGCTATCTTAGCAACTTGTATTGGTTTAATTGGTCCAACTTTAATGGCAGCCGGTGGTTGGGATGATCACAATCGTTCGGTTCGTACATTATCACGTGATGTAGCCATAAATTATTTAGAGTCTTGTGCGCCAAACGCCATTTTATTTACCAATGGTGATAACGACACTTTCCCTTTATGGTATGCTCAAGAAGTGGAAGGTATTCGTACGGATGTTCGTGTTTGTAATTTAAGTTTATTACAAACCGATTGGTATATCCGTCAAATGCGCCGTGCTGCTTACGAATCAGCACCGGTTCCATTTACCATTCCCGAGGAAAAATTATTATGCCGCAAACGCGAAGTAGTTTATTTGTTTGATAAAAACACCGGACCAATGAATTTAAAACAAGCTATCAAGTTTGTTGAGAGCGATGATCCAGCAAATAAATTCGAATACGGAAATGGTTTATTAGATTATTTACCTACTAAACAATTTTATTTACCGGTTGATTCAGCTGCTGTAATGAAAAACAAAATTGTATCCTTAAAAGATACAGGACGTTTAGTTAAAAATATTAGCTGGACTATCCCACGTGGAGCTATAACTAAAAATGATTTAATGGTGTTGGATTTATTAGCACACACCGATTGGAAACGTCCTATTTATTTTGCAGTTACTACTGGCAACGAAGCTTATGTTGGTTTAGAAAAATATTTCCAACTAGAAGGTTTAGCGTTTCGTTTAGTTCCTATTAAACAAAATGAGACTGAAGAAAACGGTGGCGGACGTGTAAACACTGAAGTGATGTATAAAAATTTAATGGAGAAATTTTTATGGGGTGGAATGGATAAGCCAGGTGTAAATCTTGATGAGAATTGTATGCGTATGGCGGCAAACCTTCGTATGCAAATGTCAATTTTAGCAAACGCTTTAATAGCTGAAGGAAAAAATAGTAAAGCAAAAGCAATATTGGATAAGTGTTTAGAGAAAATGCCTGATGAAAATGTTCCTTATGATGCTACCTTGTTTACTATTACTGCAGGGTATTATCAATTAGGTGAGACTAAAAAAGCAAATGAATTAGCCAAACAACTGTTCGGTATTTTTGAAGATGATTTAAGAGTATACAATGCTCAAAAGAGTGAGCACCGTGTTGCTTTTGGGCGTGAAGTAAATCAGTGTAAAGAAATCATGCGTCGTTTGGTTGGTTTAACTGGTCAGTTTAAACAAGAGGCTTTGCAAAAGGAGTTAATGACTCGTTTACAATCTATTGTTCCTGCTGAAGAGTTAATGCCACAAGGACAACCACAACCAATGGCTAACTAAATTTTTGTTATGTCGACTGCTGAACGAGTAAGCGCTACGGATTTTTCTGATAATTACGTTTTACAACGTAGTATTTTCGCTTATCTGGAAGCAGCAAAAATTGTAAGTGGTAATGTTTTGGAAATTGGTACCGGTTCAGGTTATGGCGTGAAGTACATTGCACCAATTGTTTCAAAATTTGTTACCGTCGATAAATTTATTTGTGATGTTGATTTTAAGGCCTATCCTAATGTTGAATTCAAACAACAAACTGTTCCACCTTTTCAGGGAATAAGTGATAACAGTTTCGATTTTGTTGTAACATTCCAAGTGATTGAACATATTGTTCCCGATGATTTGTATTTGAAAGAAATTGCGCGCGTTTTAAAACCAGGGGGTAAATTAATTGTGACTACGCCTAACCGACACATGTCGTTAAGTCGTAATCCATGGCATATTCGCGAATACAAACCGAATGAATTAACGGTTCTCTTAAAAAAACATTTTAAAACTGTTGATACAAAAGGTGTTTATGGTAATGAAGTAGTAATGAAATACTACCAAAAAAATAAAGAATCTGTAAATAAAGTAATGAAGTACGATGTACTGAATTTGCAATGGATATTACCGCGACAAATTTTGCAAATGCCTTATGATTACATGAATCGTCGTAATCGTAAAAAATTATTGAACTCAAATAATGATTTAACTTCAGGGATTAAATCATCCGATTTTTTTGTGAAAGAAGTGGATGATAATAGCCTCGATTTGTTTTACATCGCCGAAAAATAATTTAAAGTGCTGGGTAAATTAATTCTACAACCACACAAAACACTAAGGCTTTTATATCCAAAAGCGATTTGGAATGTAAAAACAACGTCTCCCACTTTATTTTTGACTTTTGATGATGGTCCTATTCCCGGTTTAACCGAATGGGTGTTGGATACATTGAAACAGTATAATGTGAAAGCTA
>JAYTSW010000426.1:0-3788 GCA_043745425.1 Sphingobacteriaceae bacterium
ATTTTTTGTAAATCTTCTTCGCTAATGGTTGTATACTCTACTTTTGTATTTAATAAAGCATTTGAGTTCCCTTGTAAATAGCTTTCAGTAACAAATAACTGCTGAATGAATTCAGGACCCGTACTCACTAATTCGTTTACAATCTTAATTCCTTCTGCAATAAACAAGCTCTGCTCGTCCCTGAATTTCTTGAGGTGTAAGGCTTTAACTTGCTTTATTTGATTTTTACTAATCATAATTTAGTTAAATTCGTAGGGATTAAAATTAACCATTATTGAGCACTTATTTAAATAAGAATACAAAAGGCCGTTTTGCCTTGGCATTTATCTATTTAAGTGTGTTATTTATCTGCTTTTCCTGCAATACCACCAAACACTTAAGAGATAACGAATACCTTGTGGAAAGCAACAAGGTTCTAGGGCAACAAAACACCAACATCTCGCACGATGAAGTGGTTGCTTTTATAAGGCAAAAACCAAATCGTAAAATTTTATTTTTATTTCCGTTTAACCTTTGGCTTTACAATCAGGTTGATCAGGAAAAATTAGTAAAGAAGAAAGAAAAGCGTGATGCACGATTCGATCGTATTAACGAAAAACGAATTGTAAAAAATAATCTTAAGAACGAAAGGCGAATAAAAAAGGGTAAGCCAACCAAAGAGCCAAAATTAAAAAGTAAAGATAAACCCACGTTTAGGGAGAGTTTATTAGATGTGGGTGAAGAACCTGTTATTTACGATTCGTTAATAACGCACCAAACCACACTTCAAATTAAAAGGTATTTGTTTTCGAAGGGATATTTCTACGCTAAAGTAACAGATAGTGTAGAGTACAAATACAAGTTTAGAAAGATCCGAAAGGCACTTGGACTTCCTAATAAGCGAAAAAAGAAACTTAAGGTCGTTTATCATTTACATCCCGGTAAACAATATTTCATCAATAACATCTATTACAAAATAAATGATGAGGAGCTGAGTTATTACATTTTTAGCGATACCATTCATAGCCTTTTAAAACAAGGTGCACCGTTTGATGCCGATGTGATGCAAAAAGAGCGCGAGCGAATTACCGCCGGTCTTTTAAACAATGGATACTATTTTTTTGAATCGGATTACATTTATTTTAATGTGGATTCAGGATTACCAAATCAAAAAATTAATATCACGATAGGAGCTAAAAAATTTCCAACGTTTGCCAATTCCTCTAAAGATTCCATTACTTATGTCAAACATCCTCGCTATTATATAAACAACATTTACATTCTTACCGAAAACTTTCAAGGCTCGTATAAAAACGCATACTTTAAAGATACTATACATCACGAAGATTTAATTTTTCTACTCAATTACAAAAACCGTTATAAGTATTCGGTTATTACGCATAACATTGAGTTTTTTAAAGGACAAGTATTTCAAAAAAATCTTGCCGAAAAAACCTACAAACGTTTATTGAATCTTGGTGTTTTCCGAACCGTATTAATTCAGTATGTAAAAAATCCGAAATACAACGATCAGTTAGATTGTTATATTGTTTGTCAGCCCATTGTAAAACAAGCCATCAATATTGAAACAGAAGGTACTAACACCTCAGGTAACCTTGGTGTTGACGGAAGTATTTTATATCAAAACAGAAATTTATTGAAAGGTGCTGAATTAATTGAGTTTAGTTTAAACGGAGCCTTAATAGCGCAGAAACAATTCAGCGACAGTAAAAAAACGGATTTAACCAATGTGCAAAGTACTTTTAACACCATTCAAGTTGGTCCTTCTTTAAAATTTTCAGTACCAAGGGCAGCATTTCCTTTTTCCTTGTTTCCGTTTAAAAAAGATGCGTTTCCAAGAACTTTTATTAGTACATCTTTAAACTATCAGGCACGACCTGAGTTTAACCGAACGATTACTACTATTAATTATGGATTTACTTTTAAGAGCCATAAATTAAAAGTTAAGCACGATTTAATTCCTATTGAGGTTTACATGGTAAAAGCTAAACTGACTGATAATTTTAGAAATGATTTACTAAACATTAATGATTTCTTTTTACTGAATTCTTTTCAAAATCACATTACTACATTATCGAAATATACCATGACGTATAACAATCAGCAAATTTCAAATGGTGTAAACACGTCGCGTAAAGCTGTTAGTTTTATTAAAATAAATGTTTCATCATCAGGTAGTATATTACGAGCTTTATTCGAAGCAACAGGACAAAAGAAAGATACACTTGGTCGTTACCTAATTTTAAAAACTCCATTTGCTCAATTTGTGAAATTAGATATTGATTACCGTTTGTATATTCCGGTGAGGAAAAGAAGTCGTGTAGTTTTTAGAACAGCAGTTGGTATTGGCAAGCCTTTAAAAAATTTAAATGTATTGCCATACGAACAAAGTTATTTTAGCGGCGGCCCCAACAGCGTTAGAGCGTGGCGTGCGCGCACATTAGGACCGGGAGGTTATAGTCAGCCCGAAAATGTAAAAGCAAAATACGATAAGATTGGTGATTTATTAATTGAAGGAAATATTGAATACCGATTTCATGTATTTCGTTCTTTTTTCGGCGCGGCATTTGCGGATGTTGGAAATATTTGGCTAACGCATAAAGATGCTACAAAACCAAACGGAGATTTTCAAACGAATCGTTTTTATAAGGAATTTGCAATGGGTGCGGGTTTAGGTATTCGGTGGGACTTAAACTTTTTTGTATTACGATTAGATTTTGCGGCTCCAATTGCTGATCCGGCTTACGCTGAGGGTAACAGATGGATGTTTGATAAAAAACCTTTAAAACGAACTACATTAAATTTCGGAATTGGCTATCCTTTTTAATCTACGAATACCAATGGTACGAATATACGAATCTGTACGCCCAACGTACATTGTGGCTTCGAAGTTTTTGCGTTTAGATTCGTATATTCGCCTTGATTTGTATTCGTAGATAAAATGAAAGTAACAGGCTTCACCATTATAAGAAACGCAATTAAGTACGATTACCCCGTTGTGGAAGCGATTGCATCTGTACTACCTGTGTGTGACGAATTTTTAGTGAGTGTGGGAAATTCGGAAGATGGAACTTTAGATTTAATTAAAAGCATAAACTCTCCCAAAATAAAAATAATAGAAAGCGTTTGGGATGATAGTTTACGCGAAGGCGGAAAATTATTATCGATTGAAACCAACAAAGCATTTGATGCTATTGATAAAACTACAGATTGGTGTTTTTACATTCAAAGCGATGAAGTAATTCATGAAAAATATTGTGATACTATCCGTAAAGGAATGGAAAACTATAAAGATGATAAATCGGTTGATGGTTTATTATTTAACTACACACATTTTTATGGCAGCTATAATTACGTTGGTAATTCACGCAATTGGTATAGAAATGAAATTCGCATTATCAGAAACGATAAAAAAATACGCTCTTATAAAGACGCGCAAGGTTTTCGAAAAATTGATGATAGTAAATTAAATGTGAAATCTATTGATGCTTCTGTTTATCATTACGGCTGGGTAAAACCCCCAAAAGCACAACAAGCCAAACAAGAAAATTTTCATAAAATGTGGCACGACGATACCTGGATGAAAAAAAATATTGTAGCCGCTGATGAATTTGATTACACAAAGATTGATAGTCTGGAAGAATTTAAAGGAACTCACCCAAAAGTAATTCTAGAGCGCATTGCTAAACAGAATTGGGATTTTAAATTTGATGCTTCTAAAATAAATCTTTCTACAAAAAATAAATTTTTATTATCTATAGAAAAACTCACCGGATGGAGACCCGGTG
>JAYTSW010000427.1:0-14184 GCA_043745425.1 Sphingobacteriaceae bacterium
CCACAGCCAAATCCTTATATATTAATAAAGATTGATACAACAGGTTGCGATTCAACACTAGCCTATTGTTTTACCACAGGCATTAATGAGCAAAACATAAATGGTTTTCAAATAAAAATTTATCCAAATCCTATTGATGAAAACTTTACCATTGAGGTTGCAACAAAAATGCCTGATATCGAAATGCAATTATCAGATATTACAGGTAAAGAAGTTAAGAGGATAAAATTAAAAGAAGAAAAAAACGAAATAAATGTTTCCAATATAAATGAAGGAATTTATTTACTAAGTATATTGAAAAATGGTAAAGTTGTTTTTACGAAAAAAATCGTCAAGCAATAAGTATTGTTTTTACTTAAACAACTTATTATACTCTAATACATTTATTAAAGTATCATGGCCTCGATAGCCAAATTCTTTTCTGGCAGTTTTTACAGCTTCTTTTAAAGTTGGGAACACGGCTAATTTTGATGCGGTTAGCGAATATACTTTATACATTTCTTTTTCATCACCACTTGCTCCCACTCTTGCAATTAATGCTGAATTATCAAAAGCGAATTCTTTAATACCGTTGATGTCAGTTTCCACTTCACCGTTATCATTAATATTAAACTCACTTACATTATTTTCGTTATAGAGAGTAGCAGTTTCTAAAACATCAGTACAATGCAGAGAATATGGATATGTTATCGGCATACGGTAATAATCGCTAAAGCCGTAATACACATAGAATTCTTTTGGCACGTGAGTTTCACTGTTCATCACTTCAAACTCTTTTAATTTTTTGATCGTAGCGTTCGTATTTAAATCATTGTACTTATAAGAAGAATCCAATTTTTGCAAATCGTCCATCGACTCAGTAAATTTTTGTTCAGCTTTTGTCCCTAAATCTTTTACTGTGTGAACCACTTTACTCACAAATAAAAAAATAGAGAACAGTAAAATCAGTAAGGCAATTATTCCGGCTATTAACCAATTCCAACGGTGTTTATGACTTTGCGACATACGGATCACAAAAAATATAAAGCAAACTAAAAATCCAATGCCCGATAAAGCTGTAAAGGCGATGTAGGCTAATGCGTGAAAAAAAATGGAGGAATCTTCCATATGAATGGGTTTTATTATATTTTATAATTTCCATCTCCGAACAGATCCTGACTTTCGTCAGGATGACGGCGCAATGGCTTTGAAAGAACGGTCGGGACTTTTCGTCAGGATAACGGTGTAAAGAAATTACAGAGGAATGTTACCATGTTTCTTCTTCGGTAATTGATCTACTTTATTTTCTAGCATTTTAAAGGCGCGAATTAATTTCATTCGCGTTTCTTCGGGTTTAATAACCTCATCAATAAATCCGCGTTCTGCAGCGCGATAAGGATTTGCGAACATTGTCTGATATTCCGCTTCCTTCTCTTTCCATTTCGCATCCTTATCTTTTGCAGTAGAAATTTCTCCTTTAAAAATAATTTCAGCAGCGCCCTTCGCTCCCATTACTGCAATTTCAGCACTTGGCCAAGCGTAATTCATATCAGCACCAATGTGTTTACTATTCATTACATCATACGCACCACCATAAGCTTTGCGCGTAATAACTGTAATACGCGGAACAGTTGCTTCACTGAATGCATATAATAATTTAGCGCCATTCGTAATAATGGCATTCCATTCTTGATCAGTACCCGGTAAAAAGCCAGGAACATCTTCAAATACTAATAATGGAATATTAAAACTATCGCAAAAGCGCACAAAGCGTGCGGCTTTGGTTGATGAATGAATATCTAAAACCCCTGCTAAAACAGCAGGTTGATTAGCAACAATGCCAATACTTTTCCCTGCTAAACGCGCAAAACCAACAACAATGTTTTCAGCAAAATGTTTATGTACTTCTAAAAAACTATCGGCATCAATTGTTCCTTCAATCACTTCACGGATGTCGTAGGGCTGGTTAGCGTTATCAGGTATAATTGAATTTAATTGTGTTCTAACTTCGTTACCCATTTCATACGGAACAGAAGGCGCATCTTCTTCGCAATTCTGTGGCATATAACTCAATAATTGCTTTACATGATTTATAGCTTCAATTTCATTGGCACAAGCGAAATGCGTAACGCCACTTTTTGTTGCGTGCGTCATCGCTCCACCTAATTCTTCACTCGTAACTTCTTCGTGTGTTACTGTTTTTACAACGTTTGGTCCGGTTACAAACATATAAGACGTTTGCTCCACCATTAAAATGAAATCGGTAATTGCAGGCGAATACACAGCGCCGCCTGCACATGGACCCATAATAGCAGACAATTGCGGAATAACACCGCTCGAGCGAACATTACGGTAAAAAATATCAGCGTAACCACCAAGAGATACAACGCCCTCTTGAATTCGTGCTCCACCGCTATCATTTAAACCAATAAGAGGCGCGCCATTTTGCATAGCGAGATCCATAATTTTACAAATTTTTTCGGCGTGGGTTTCAGATAATGAACCTCCAAAAACAGTAAAATCCTGAGAGAAAACATAAACTAAACGACCATGAATTGTTCCGTAACCTGTAACAACACCATCGCCTAAATATTTTTCTTTCTCTAAGCCAAAATCATTACTGCGATGCGTTACCAACATGCCTATTTCTTCGAAGCTACCCTCGTCCATTAAAAAATGAATGCGTTCACGCGCAGTTAGTTTTCCTTTTTTATGTTGTGCGTCAATGCGTTTTTGTCCGCCGCCTAAAAGTGCTTCGGCTTTTTTCTCGTCTAGTATATTTAGTTTTGAAGTCATGTTTTTTATTTAATGCGATAAATTTACCATTTTATTATGATTTTCGCTTTCATTGATAAGAAGAATTGCATTTTGTGATTCGTTAATATCACCCGTTCAGGGTTTGAGAAAAGAAATGATCCAACCTATTTATAATCATTTCATCCCTTCGGGATTAACAATAAAAAACGATAATTTTTTTAATGTATTAAAGTCCGAAGGACTGACATTATTATAAAAAAAGTAAGAGGGTAACGACAACCCCGAAGGGGTGATATTATTGGGCGTTATCCCGCTTCTCCTCAAGAGTAGGCCAACGTAATTCTACAGCTTTAACCGTTTTCTTGCGGAATTTTAAATTAAGGAGTTCTACTGCAAATGAGAATGCCATTGCGAAATAAATATAGCCTTTTGGGATTTCAACTTTATCGATATGAACGCCTTCAATTACCAATAGGACAGCAATTAATACAAGGAAAGATAATGCTAGAATTTTAAAGGTAGGATGCTTGTGGATAAACGCCGAAATTTTTGGCGCGAAATAAAACATCACGATCATACTAATGATAACGGCCGTCATCATAATCACAAAACTATTAGCCATACCAATGGCTGTAACGATGCCATCGATACTAAACACCATATCAATTAAAATAATTTGAATGATGATGGATTTAAAAGTGGCTGGTTTTTTGTTTTCTTGTTTTAATTTTTCGTCTGGGTCTTCTCCTTCCAATTTATTGTGAATTTCCAGAGTAGAATTCACCAATAAAAACAAACCTCCCGCCAGCATAATTAAATCTTTTAATTCGACCGCATGATTGAAAATAGTGAATAAAACATGTTCCCCTTTTAGCAAATATCCCAATAGAAAAAGGAATAATAGTCGCATGATTATACCCACCAACATCCAAATTAAACTCGCTTTTTTGGTTTCCTCTTTTCCTAAACGACTCAATACTATTGACACAAAAATAACATTGTCAATTCCCAATAAAATTTCCATGAGGGTTAACGGAATCAGACTTAGCAAAGCTTCGGTTGAAAAAATATTTTCCATATAAATTATTTACGGTCTGAAATTAATAAAAAAAGCCCCACAAATGCAGGGCTTTTTTTTATTAAAGAATTAGGATTAAAACTTAAAGCTAAAGCCACCGTTTAAATAAGAGATGCCGTATCCTGCCTCGGCAAACAAGCCGCAATTTTTTACAAAATACCAACGTGCGCCTGCAAAAACAGAATACGCTGGATAAGCAAAACTTTGAGTGTATGAATATGGATCTTTATTATCAGGGTCGTTAGTAGTATAATTGTGGACAGAAAAACGCATACCAATAATTACACCTGCATAAACCTCAGCATTTTTACTATTCAGTACATCCCAGTGGTAAGCACCGCGCACGGCAACCATGTAATAATTCCAACTGTGATGATAGTAATATGAATTATTAAAAGAATTATTGTAATCGTATTCGTAATACTCATGCTGGAAACCCAGATAAGCACCAAGACCCAAATAACCCGGACCTAATTTTTTTGGCAATGCTTGCTCGTAAGTTAAACTAAAGGCTGGCGTTTGACCGTATTTATATCCTTTACCTCCGCGGTAAACAGAATGATATGAAGGGTTACCAAAACCAACACCTAGATTAATAATATGAGTGCTTTCATCAAAACACTTTTCTCCGCCATCCTCATTTTTTAAAAATAATGATTTTTCTTTTTTTACAGGTACAGGGCGCACATCGCCAATAGCCGGAACTGCAATCAGGCTAGTCAATAAAATAAACAATACTTTTTTCATAGGTAGATAATTTAGTTTCAAATTTATTTACAAATTTAGTGCTTATTATGTTGCAATTGTTACACAATTATACTGCAAATGTTACATAATTCCTTCATTTTTTTACTTCTTTTCAACTCCGTTTTGAGTTCATATTTATACTTAAAAAACAAGAAAATGTTATTAACATTTGTTAGTAAAAAATCACTCAAAAAATCACCTAAAAAACCAATGAAAATCGATATATTTAAAGATTATTAAACCTTAAATAAAAGAGAGCGATTTTTTATGTCAGAAAGCACTACAGATAAAGCAAATTACGGCGCAGATAACATCCAGGTTTTAGAAGGATTAGAAGCGGTTAGAAAACGTCCCGCCATGTATATCGGCGACATTGGCGTTAAAGGTTTACACCATTTAGTTTATGAGGTTATAGATAACTCCATTGACGAGGCTCTTGCCGGACATTGTAAAAATATATTCGTAACCATTAACGAGGACAATTCTATTACCGTAAAAGACGACGGTCGCGGTATTCCTACAGGAATTCACCCAAAATTAGGTGTATCTGCCCTTGAGGTTGTTATGACTGTACTACACGCTGGTGGTAAATTTGATAAGGACACATACAAAGTATCGGGCGGTTTACATGGTGTTGGTGTGTCTTGCGTAAATGCATTGTCAACGCACTTAAAGGTTGATGTTCATCGTGATGGCAAGATTGTTACACAGGAATTTAACATAGGAAAACCTTTATATCCCGCAAAAGAGACTGGTACTACCGATTATAGAGGCACAATTGTAACGTTTAAGCCCGATTTAAGCATATTTATTGTGGGTGAGTATAATTACACTACCCTAGCTAACAGAATGCGCGAATTATCGTTCCTAAATAAGGGAATCAGTCTTTCTTTAGACGATAAACGCCAGTTAGACGAAAATGGCAAGCCTTTGGGTGAAACTTTTTTGAGCCAAGGCGGATTAAGAGAGTTTGTTACTTATTTGGATGGCGGTAAAGAAAAACTAATTGAAGAAGTTATTTACATGGAATGCGAAAAAGGCGGAATTCCTGTTGAAGTAGCTATGATTTATAACAATTCCTACTCTGAAAATTTACAGAGCTACGTAAACAATATTAATACACACGAAGGAGGAACACACTTAGCAGGTTTCCGAAGAGGTTTAACACGTACATTAAAAAGTTACGCTGATAAATCCGGACAACTTTCAAAACTAAAAATTGAAATTGCAGGTGATGATTTTCGTGAAGGATTAACGGCTGTTATTTCTGTTAAAGTTCAGGAGCCGCAATTTGAGGGACAAACCAAAACCAAATTAGGAAACAATGAAGCTATTGGCGCAGTTGATCAAGCTATTAGCGAAGCGTTAAATAATTATTTGGAAGAGCATCCTAAGCAAGCGCGCATGATTGTAGATAAAGTTATTTTAGCTGCAACTGCTCGTCACGCCGCACGTAAAGCACGTGAATTAGTGCAACGAAAAAATGTAATGACAGGCTCAGGTTTACCTGGTAAATTAGCAGATTGTGCTAGTGGTGATCCTGTGTTATCAGAATTATTTTTAGTCGAGGGAGATTCGGCAGGAGGAACTGCAAAGCAGGGCCGTAACCGCGAGTTCATGGCGATTTTACCTCTGAGAGGAAAAATTTTAAATGTAGAAAAAGCTTTAGAATATAAAATTTACGAGAACGAAGAGATAAAAAATATTTTCACTGCATTGGGCGTTTTCCGCGGAACTCCCGAAGACGACAGAGCTTTGAATTTAGAAAAACTACGTTACCATAAAATTGTGATTATGTGTGACGCCGATGTAGACGGCTCTCACATCACCACTTTAATTTTAACATTCTTCTTCCGCCACATGAAAGAATTAATTGAACGCGGACATGTTTACATTGCTACGCCTCCTCTTTACCAAGTGAAAAAAGGAAAAGAACAGCGCTATTGTTGGAATGAAGAACAACGTGATGCTTATGTAAAAGAATTAGGCGGCGATAAACCTGAGAGCGTAAATATACAACGCTATAAAGGTTTAGGAGAAATGAACGCTGAACAATTATGGGAAACAACTTTAAATCCACAAACCAGAACATTACGACAAATTTCAGTAGATAATGCCGCTGAAGCTGATCTTGTATTTTCGATGTTAATGGGAGATGAAGTTCCGCCAAGAAGAGAATTCATTGAGAAAAATGCGAAATACGCAAAAGTTGATGTTTAATTTTAAAATAAAATTTCAAATAAAAAGCCCCGAAATTTCGGGGCTTTTTTTATAGGTTTTTTTTGGAAAACAGTGTCATGTTGAGCTTGCCGAACCATTAACCTCTAGCTTTATCCAGTAAATCGTTCAACTCTTTTGCATCGCTCACCGATAAATTTTTGAATAAGTTTTTTAACTCGTCGTCGATGTAATCAAGTGATTTTAATAATTTCAAACCTTTATCGGTTATAAGAAGATCCACGTTTCGTCTGTCGTTAGGGCACTCGCGACGCTCTACAAATCCTTTTGTTTTTAATTTATCTATTATACGAGAAGCATCGCTCATTCTGTCGAGCATCCGTTCTTTTACTAATTTTAAATTACATGGATTTGGGTGCTGACCGCGTAAAATACGAAGCACATTATATTGTTGCAACGTAATATCTTTTGTTTTGAAATTTTGATGATTTTGATAACTCAGCCAATTGTAAGTGTAAAATATATTAATAGCGAGTTTGTGTTGTTCGCTCTTGAATTTTTTTTGCTGTATTTCGTCTTCTAACTTCAATTGGGCAAAAATATAAAAATTCCCGTCACTTTAAAATAAATGGTGACGGGAATTTTGAAACTAAGCTTTTGTTAATTCAATAGTACAATCAATTTTTACGTCTTCACTTACTACAACTCCACCCGCTTCCAAAGCAGCATTCCATTTTAAACCATAATCAATACGATTTAATTTACCTGTAACTTTAAATGCGTATTTAGTATTTCCCCAAGGATCTTTTACGGTTTTAGAAGCGCCGATTGCGTTTAATTTTACTTTTTTAGTTACACCGTGCATAGTCAAATCACCTTCTAAATCATAAGTGCCTTTAATTTTTCCTGGCTTCATGCTAGTGGCTTTGAACCTCATTTTTGGATACGCTGCGGCATCAAAAAAATCAGGGCTTTTTAAATGTCCGTCACGTTTTTCATCATCTGTGTTAATTGAATTTACATCTACTGAGAATTCGATTTTTGAATCTGTAAAATCAGTTTCTGATTTTGAAGCCACAGTGCCTTCATAGATTTTAAATTTTCCTTCGGTTTCACTTACCATTAAATGGGTAACTGCGAATCCTAATTTACTGTGTGAGCCATCTACTTTCCAATTAGTTTGTGCAGATGTAGTTAATGCCGTAGCTACTAAAGCTGTTGCAATTGTTTGTTTTAAGGTTTTCATATTTTGTGGTTTTAAATTTAACAAAACAAATATATGTGTTATAACATATAATGTTGCAACAATTATTGTTAAATATTTAAAGCACTATATTCAAGTACTTCTAATTCAGCTAGATGAAATTTATCAATCCGAATCCTTTTTAAAGTCTGAACCCTAAAACCAAACTTTTTACACATCCTTCTTATCTGTTTATTTTTGCCTTCCGTTAAAATTATTTTGAATTTTTTTTCGTCAATTTTTACAGCTTCGCAAGGCAGAGTTGTATAAAAACCAATGTTCACTCCAGCACGCATTTTCTCAATAAACTCTTCATTTATTTCATTGTTCACTTCAACAATATATTCTTTTTCCTTCTTGTATTCAGGTCGTGTAATTCCATTCACCCACTTCCCATCATTCGAAATAATTAATAATCCTTCCGATGCTTTATCTAATCGTCCAGCAACAATAAACTCATCGGTAAAAGGAAAAACTGTACTTAAATTATCTTTAATAGTGACGTTAAAAGTTGATTCTATACCTACAGGTTTATGTAAAGCATAATATTGATAAACGGGCTTTGCTTTTAAAATTTCCTCGCCCAATTTCAACTCATCTTCATCTTTTAGCACTTCATTTGTATTCGTAATTTTTCCATTAACGGTTAATTTACCTGATGAAATTAAAGCAGTGGCGGTTTTATTTGTGTAATTTAACCGATGAATTAAGAAGTATTTTATACGCAGTCTGAAGCTCACAAAACAAAATTAAACAAATTGCCATCATGGACGCTCTAATTGGAATAACAGACATATCTAAAGTTTATAAAATTGGCACCGAAACCATTTATGCTCTCCAAAAAATTGATCTCAATATTTACAAAAATGAATATGTTGCTTTAATGGGTCCATCGGGCAGCGGCAAATCTACATTAATGAATATTTTAGGTTGTCTCGATACTCCAACCGGTGGTGAATACATTTTAAATAATAATTCTGTTGCTAAAATGACTGACAACGAATTAGCAGAAGTGCGCAATAAAGAAATTGGTTTCGTGTTTCAAACATTTAATTTGTTACCTCGCAATTCCACTTTAGAAAATGTAGCTCTTCCCTTAGTATACGCCGGCATGCCAAAAGCACAACGCGAAGAACGCGCTAAAGAAGTGTTAGAGCAAGTTGGTTTAGGAAATCGTATGCAACATAAACCAAATGAATTATCGGGTGGACAACGTCAGCGTGTTGCTATTGCGCGTGCACTTGTAAATAAACCCGCTATTATTTTAGCTGATGAGCCCACAGGAAATTTAGATAGTAAAACATCAGTTGAAATTATGGGACTATTTGAAGAAATTCATAAAAAAGGAAATACTATTATATTAGTAACCCACGAAGAAGATATTGCTCTACACGCCCATCGTATTGTTCGTTTAAAAGATGGTTTAGTGGAGAGTGATAAACAAAACACCTCTATTATTACCTACAAATCCCGAATGGAAGCGTTGGGTTAATATTTTTAGTACCTTCGCATATACAAATGCGGTTCATTTTTATTACCATACTTTCGTTGTTTTGCAGCTCCCTATTAGCACAGGGTGTAACTGATACTACACTTAATATACCTATGGTGTCTGTAAATTTTTCTGGACAAAAACCTTATGGTGATATGGCAGACCGCTTTGGCGAGAACCTTTCTATTGGAGGAAGTTTTTTATTTAAAGCGCGTAGAAAATGGGTACTTGGTGTTGAAGGTGCTTATTTCTTTGGCAAAAACGTAAGGGAAAATGTGCTTTCTCAATTGAAAACCAATGAGAGTTTTGTAATAGATAATGAAGGCTTTCCTGCAGATTTACGTGTTACCGAAAGAGGATTTAATGCCTATGTGGTTGTAGGAAAAATATTTCCGAAACTAGGCAACAATCCTAACTCAGGTTTAATAATTAATTTTGGTTTCGGTTATTTACAACACAAAATAAAACTATACGATGCCGGACAAAAAATTGCAGCTATTAAAGGCGATATGGTAAAAGGGTATGACAGATTAAGTGGTGGTTTTGCAATGGAACAATTTATAGGTTATTTATTTTTAAGTGGCAACCGTTTAGTAAATATTATTGCCGGTTTCGAATTTCATGAAGCCTTTACAAAAAGTTACCGCGGTTTTAATTACGACACCGGATTATCAGATACAAAACAACGCAACGATTATTTAATCGGTTTCAGAATCGGATGGGTTCTACCCCTCTATAAACGCACACAGGATTTCTATTTTAATTAATATGCTGTTTTATAACTTAGGCATATATTTATATACACTTGTCATTTTTTTAGCAGCCACCTTTAAACCAAAGGCAAAATTGTGGGTGAAGGGCCGTAAAAACTGGAAATACAATTACGCCGAAAAATTAAAAAAACTATCGGGTCAAAAAAAAATATGGGTGCACTGTGCTTCGTTAGGGGAATTTGAACAAGGGAGAACGCTAATGGAGAGTATAAAAAAACAACATCCTTCTTATAAAATCATTCTCACTTTTTTTTCGCCAAGTGGTTACGAAGTGTGTAAAAATTACGAAGGGGCTGACGTTATTTTCTATTTACCATACGACTCAAAATCAAACGCAAAAATATTTTTAGAACTAATTAATCCCGATAAAATATTTTTTATTAAATATGAATTCTGGCTTAACTATTTAAATCAGATTAAGAAAAGAAATATAGATTGCTATTTAATATCGGCTGTTTTTAAAAATCATCATCCCTTTTTTAAATGGTACGGAAAAATTTTCATCAAATCCTTAAGCGCTTTTAAAACCATTTTTGTACAGGATAAAAATTCATTTCAACTATTACAAACTATCAATATTATCAACGTTGAAATTTGTGGCGACACACGCTTTGATCGCGTTTTAGAAATCAAAAATAAATTCAGTTCTATTGCAGAAATTGAAAAATTTAAAGGCTCCAACAAATTAATAATCGCAGGAAGCACTTGGCCTGCCGATGAGGATTTAGTTTTAGAAACCTTTAAAAAATTAAATTCTCCTAATATAAAATTAGTAATTGTACCGCATGACATTGAAGATAGTTTAATAAAAGAAACGATTTCCAAACTTAACAAACACCAATTAAAGTATTCTTTGTTTACCGAAACCATTAATGAAAATGCACAGGTTTTAGTTTTGAATACAATGGGTTTGCTTTCGAGAAGTTATCATTACGCGAATCAAGCTTACATTGGTGGCGGATTTAATGGCGGCATTCATAATTGCCTTGAGCCTGCAGTATTTGGTATTCCTGTTACATTCAGCGGAAACGATTTTGCAAAATATAATGAAGCTATTGATTTGATAAATTTAAAAGCAGCAACTAATGTGAATTCAGCTGCTGAACTCGAAAAAGCCTGGCTTGATTTTTTTAACTCACAACAGTCTTCCCGTAAAATTTCAGAAAATCTTAATGCGTATTTCGAAAGTAATTCGAAAGTAACGGAGCGCATTTTAAAGCAAATTATGTTCTGAAATTCAGCCCCTTTTGCGTTCTTAACCCTATGTAATCTGAATTAATTTCTACAGCTACAAAAATTCAATTCATTAGTCCTTCTAAAGAGTCAGCTTTAAAGTCAACACAATTAAATTTAAACACCTTATTACATAACTGATAATCAAATACTTAACAGCTAATTACAAATCTGTTCAAATTTGATTAATTCGTATAATTTTACTTACTTGCAATTGATTTTTTAATAACCAATTAAGTTATTTCATCGATGAATTTTAAAAAGCATATGTTTAACTCAAAATTACTGGCAGTTTGCTTCGCATCCATGCTACTAGCCACTTCTTGTGGAGGTAATAAACCGAAAGAAGACGAAACTAATAATGATAATGTGGTAGATACTGATACTGCAAAAACTGCCGTTCTGAATGTTGGCGGCGAGCTATTCAGTGTTCCTTCACCTATTCAAACAGCAATACTGATTCAAAAATCAGGCGTTGCTTATGATAAATCAATTTTAAATATTTCTAATAAAGCTAATACCTATACAAACGATTTCATGCGTTCGTTAAACCTTGGTATTTACGGTGCTGATTTAGGATATGTAAGTATGTATAATCAAACTCAGGATGCCATTGGTTATTTAGCAGCTGTAAAACAGTTAGCTGATAAATTAGGAGTTTCTGCAGCATTCGATCAACAAACCATGAAGCGTATCGAAACTAATATTGCAAATAAAGACAGTATGTTAGTTTTAGTTGGTATTGCTTACCGTGCGAGTGATGCTTATTTAAAAACAAACAAACGTACTGAAGTGAGCAGCTTAATTTTAGCAGGCGGATGGATTGAAAGTATGCATTTTTCTATTAGCGCTTTCAAACAAAAACCAACTGACGGAGTTAAATTCCGAATAGCTGAACAAAAACAAGCTTTGAGCAGCATCATCAAATTATTAGCTTCTAACACAGCACCTGAAGCTATTGAATTAGGAAAACAACTTAGCGATTTAGCGAAAGTGTATGATGGTATTCAGTTCAAATACACATTTGTTGAACCTACTACCGATTCTATTAAGAAAATGACCTATATCAACAGCACGAATGAAGTTATTGTTTCAAAAGAACAAATAGACCAAATTACTGCTAAGATTCAAGAAATCAGAACTAAAATTACCAACGTACAATCTTAATTTTTATCCCGAGTATGAAAAAATTAACCCTTACAATATTAGCATTCGCCCTAGCATTTTCTCTTTCTAACAAAGCAAAGGCACAATGTGATACAATTGCAAATCTTTGCGCAAAGCATATTATTTCAACCTTCATTTCAGATGGTCAGCAATACCGTGCCCTACTATTAAACTCAGAGGAAACTGCCGAATTTAATACTACTTTCTTTGGTGAAACTATTTACCGTATTGCTGCTTGCAGTGGCACTAATGACGGTAATTTAATTTTTAATATTTACGATCAGGATCGTCACTTACTATTCACTAATCGTAATCATAAAAATTCGCCGTATTGGGATTTTAAAGTTAAGAATACTTTAGAGTGTATTATTGAAGCTCAAATCGATGTTAACCGAAACCAAGGCTCCGGCTGTGCGGTTATACTGATCGGCTTCAAGCAAAAATAATTACGAAACGCTTTTGTAAAAAAAAGGATAAAGAACCAAAAGCTTTATCCTTTTTTAATTAAAAAGATGATTAAACAGTTATATATACTTGTTCTTTTAACCGGTTTCAATTACATGTTTGCTCAAAACTGTAAAGATCAACTGGTAACTGACAGTTTATATAAACCCACCGAAAAACAATCCTATTTAGTTAATGTTTTAAATTGCCCTCTTAAAAACGGTGGACAAATTCAATTCATTAATAACAGCGGGAAATTTGTTTTAAAAATTACACCCAATCAAAAACTTGGTTTTTTAGATGTTGGGTCGTTGCAAATTAAATCAGGTACAAAAAGTTTTTTTCTTAAATCATCAACCTATTACAATCACAAAGAAGCTAATGCTTATTTTTTAGTGGATGTTTTAATTAATTATATCGCCACTTTAAAAGATGACGGTTTAACCTCTATCATCTTTAATGAAAAATTTGAGAGTGTATTATGCAGCGAAGATCAAAAAAATATTCGCCGCACTGCAAAATGTTTTTATGAACTTTATAAAAAATAACGTCCTGTAATATTAAAAATTTATGAGCGAACGAATATTAAGAGCCCTAATGCAAATGTTTGCCATCATCGCAAAGGTGGATGGCGTGAATAATTCAGGAAGGGCCATTGTGCAATCTTTCTTAAAGCAACAATTAAATCAAGAACAAGTAGATACTTACTTAGGTATTTTTGACGAATACCTCGAAGCCCATCACCAGGTATCGAAGAAAAAAGATGGTTCGGCAAAACGTACCTCTTTAAACTCCGTTAAAGTATTAAAAATCTGTACTCAAATTAATCAAGAACTTGAGCAGCCTCAAAAAGTCATTGTGTTGATTCGTTTGCTTGAATTTATTTATTCTTCTAACGAAATTTCTGAACAGGAATATGAATTCGTTATTACAGTGGCAGAAACATTTAACATCGTTAACGAAGAGTTTTTACAGTTAAAACATTTTGTAGAAGATAAAGTTGAAGTTATTCCTAACTCGCCACGCACTTTAGTAATTAATGCTAAAGAAAATGGCTACAACAATTCTACCAAACATATTTTATGCGAAACCT
>JAYTSW010000428.1:0-3763 GCA_043745425.1 Sphingobacteriaceae bacterium
TGCAAAAAACGGACGGAAAACTATACGAAGTAAAGAAAAATCTTAAATATTTTTTGGTCATTTTGGGGGATACATCAAATCAATTAGCAGAATATTGCAAAAAGGAAAATATCAAATTAAGGTCATGGAACGATGCGGTGAGGGTTTTAGAATATGCAGATGGTTTAGAGAAACAGTAATTTGTAAAAGGGTTATGTTTTCACTTTTATCCATTTTGTAGATAGAAAATCCTTCGCACATGAGCAAAGGATTTTCTTAATCTTAAATTTTAATAGACAGATATTTGTAAATACTTTCTTCAAATATGGGTTTAATCTTTTCGTTGTACAGTGGCAGACCAATTAAACGATATTCTTTACTCTCAACTTTTAAGGTTTTTCCATCCCCATATTTATCTGTAATTTCTTGTAAAAATGCTTCTTTCCAACCTTCTTTTCCCTTTCCAAAAAGTCCATCTTCATCGGCAAATTGCCATCTTCTTTATTCCTCAAAAACTGCTGAAATATTTGTTTAATTAAAAATATTTTTTATATTTACTCAACATTTAGTAGCTACGCATTACACCGACACCAAGACTCCTGTTTTGCCTGTCCCTTTTTATCTCCTTTTTTAAAAACGCATACAACCACAATTGTTTAAAACTCGTCTTTACTCCAAATGCTCTTTTGGGGGTGTTTTTTGTTATCTTAATTTTCACATTTTTAACCTTTTATCATTTATTATGAAAAAATCATTTCTGAAAGGATTTCTTTTAATCCTGTTTTTTTCTACGTGTTTTGCTTGTACGAACGACATTGAAAATTTAATTGAAGATGCTGGTACGCCCGTTGTTGATAGCCCTGCGGGTTTAATTGACGACATAAAGGCTTCTTCTAATTTATTGGGTTGGGGAAATATTGGTGATACTACCATTAGCGTAAAAGCTGATAAAGACATTTTGCCCGCTCTGCCCGCTAAAAAGCCTAATTTATCGGCTATTACCATTACTGGAAACAGCAATTTTAGATTACTCTCCGTGGGTGGCTCGCTCTCGGCAGGTTTTAGAGACGGTGGACTTTACCGTGAAGGGCAACTAACGGCTTTCCCCAATTTAATAGCCCGACAGATGAGCGTTGCTTTTGCCCAACCCCTTTTTGAGATTAATGAAGGCAACGGCTCTGGTTACAAAACTTTGGTGGGTACTGAACCCATTGCTACTTTTAAACTGGTAAAAAATAATTTGGGGTATTTGGATAATACCAAAGCCGATAAATTTAAAAAGTTTAACGGGGATAAAAATGACCAACACGCTTTTCCAGAGATTACCAAAAGGTTAGATTTAACTAAATTTGATCAAAAATATGTAGAAAGGTTAATTGGGTCAAATACAAAAACAAACTTTAAAACACCCTTAGAATGGGTAGGAAGCCAAAGTGCAGATTTTACTATTTTTGAGTTTGGAACAGATGATTTAGTGAGAAGTATTTTATTTGGTGGAGGTGGTGGACTAAATTCTTCTTTTGGGGGAGTTGCTTATTTTTCAACAGAATTTGGACTAATGAAAAAAATGGCTGATAATAAAACGAAGGGAATAATTTTGAATGCCCCAGATGTTTTAGACTTTCCTTATTTTAATCAGTTTACATCGAACAAAATAAAAAAGTTAGGAGTGAAGTTAAAAGTACAAAAAAGTGCAAGTTCAGAAAATTATAGAGACTTTGATTTTTCTACTGATAGAATTGTACCAACGGCTAAAACTGAAAAATTATTTTTAACAAGTAAAGCAGGAGATATTATTGAATTAAGTGATAGAGATGTACTCTCAGCTGAAAGTGGTGATGATGAATTTGCTTCGGTAGTAAATACTTTTTACAACATGAATGAAGTAACTCCAAGAGCCAAAGAACTTAACTGGCCTGTCGTAGATTTGTATGGAATTTATAAAAGAATTATAACCAATACTTACGTAACATCAGATGGTGTAAAAGTAAATCCTGATTGGAAAACGGGCAATTTCTTTTCCGCAGACGGTATTTATCCTACAGCTTTCGGACAAGCAGTTATCACCAATGAGGTTATCAAAACCATCAATCAGCACTATAAAATGTCCATTCCATTAGTTGATACTCGTTTCTTTTTAAATAAATAATTGTCCACAGGCGGGAGGAAGAATAGCAACCTCAGAAGATAAAGATCCTCTTACCCATTGCTCCAATCTCTTGGAAGGGAAAAAGCAAAGAAAGCGTATCTGAGATAGATAGATTAACAATTAATAACGTTTTCCAAACCCAACGTTATCAAATTTTACGCTTAATTTCTTTAATCCAATAATCCAAGATATTTCACTTGATTTAGTAGCTATTTTAGGAAAAAAAAGTTCAATATTTGCAGACGAAAAAATAGGGGTGGGTAAACATTCTAAACAAATAAATCTGAGCAAATACCCTATCGGAACACATATTTTAAAACTATCCTCCGAGAAAGAGTCCGTTTCTTCAAAAATAATTGTTACGCAATGAAAAGCTAACTATCTTATTGGTGTATCTCTTATTTTTAGGCTGTAAAATTGGAGATATTGATCCTTATACAAATGGCATTGTTACAGGAGCATTCTTCAATGGAAAGCCTTGGGAAAACACTAAACTTCGGTCGGTATATGAAACACACACTTGTTCCAAGAGCTTGGGACTAAATATTACTGTTTCTAATGCACAAGGGTTTAATAGAGAAAATTTGTCTATAACTAAGATTCCTCTTGCAGTAGGAGACTTTTTGATTAAACGATATACTTATAATAACATTGGTTGTTTGCCTGACTCTCCCGATGTTTACGCTACGTATGGTACATCACAAGATGATGGAGACGACGTTGGAAAAGATTATTATGATGTTTTAGAAAGCAGCAAAGAAATACATAAATTGGTAATTAGCAAATATGATGGTAAAAGTAGATACGTCTCTGGAGAATTTAGTGCTACTTTTTTGTTGAAACGCAAAAAGGATGGTACTAAGAATTATTTCGATTCCGTAGATACCATAAGAATAACAAAGGCACGTTTTGAGGCTTCGGGATTTTGATAATCCAACTAAAATTTTAGGCTACCACGTTTTGAATTAAAATTCAGAAGATAATAGCCTAAATATTAGGGAAAATTTGAAGAAGGGACAACGCCCCGACATTGAAGATTATCAACAAGAAATTGGCAAATTGAATCAATCGAAATTGAAACTCTTTAACAATGCCTACGATACCTTGCACAAGGTTTTGGGCTATGACGGAAATTTGAGCGTAGTGATTGTCAGTGAAGGACTTAGAGAAGCTAAAGAAATTATTGATTGGTGCGAAAACATCAGCAAATAAAAAATATAATAGTGAAAATCATAAGCCCATTGGATTTTGTCCTTTGGGCTTTTTTGTGGATTTATTTTTGGTTCAAAAACCCGTAAGTTTCTGAACCAAAAACCAAAACCAAATATTTCCCCATTTTTAAGACGAAACCCCAAAATTAAATAGACCAGAAAGTAGGGTCATGTAATTTTACTTTATTACATTTGCGAACCAAAATTAATGAGCCTCAAATGAAAATAGGGTACGCAAGAGTTTCAACGTATGGTCAAAATCTTGATACACAAATTGAGATTCTCAAAAATGAAGGTTGCGAAAGAATCTTTCAAGAAAAAATATCGGGTACAATTCTCAAACGTCGTGAAGGTTTTGAACCTTCACGACGTTAGTTCACTAATTAGACTCTCCCTACCGCTTCATCATATTCTTCATATTCGG
>JAYTSW010000429.1:0-45258 GCA_043745425.1 Sphingobacteriaceae bacterium
ATCGAAATTAAACCCCTTTGCAAAATCAGACATATGTAACGGTTTTTCAACCGTAAATTTCTTCATCATAATAACTACTTTTTTCTCCTGTCAAAAAATGTGATGGCTTTGCGGCTCATTTCTGGAAACTGCAATTTCGTAATATTTTCTGGACTATCAGTTTTTATATTAGGAGCAACACGCAGTTTCGCTCTGAAATGATCTTTTAATTCTTTTTCAAAATTTTGTGGCGGATTGTTTACACCAATAGTAATACTTATTTCGTCGGTATCAATATCGTTAGTGTGAACTTCAACAATGTAATTTTTTATATAAGGCACATGATTTAAAATGTCGTATAAAGATGGCGGATATAAACTCGTCCCTTTAAATTTTATCATTTGTTGCTTTCGCCCTAATATCGGACTCAATCGCATAGTAGTTCTTCCGCAAGAGCAAGGTTCGTGATGTGCCACACAAATATCTCCTGTTTTAAAACGGAGTAGTGGCATGCCTTCAACGCCTAATGTAGTTACGGTTAATTCACCTTGTTCGCCATTTTTTACTGGTTTGTTGGCTTCATCTAATAATTCTACAATTAATAATTCAGGATGATGATGTCCGCCTTTGCCTGCACCACATTCTGTAAATGCTGCGCCCATTTCGGTGGAGGCATAAGTGCTGAATAATTCAACATTCCATTTTTCTGTAATACGTTTTCCTAAAATGTTTAAAGAGAAATCATCGTTACGAATAGGTTCGCCAATGCAAACTATTTTTTTAATGGAACAGTTTTTATAATCAATACTGTTTTGCTCGGCGTACTCAATCAGTTTTAAAATGAAAGAAGGAACTGCAATGGCAATGCTTGGAGTTAATCTTTTTATTGTATCCCATTGAAATTCGGGAACACCATTTCCAACTCTTATAACACCTGCACCCATTTGTTTAATGCCGAGAAAATAAGCAAGCCCTGCCATAAAACGACGATCGAGGGTTGTCATTAATTGAAAAACATCTTCACTCGTAGCTCCCGTACAGGCGAGAGAAATATTTTCGTTATAGGCTAAACGTTCTAAATCGTTATTGGTAAGTGCGAATGTTAATGGGTCGCCCAATGTTCCGCTTGTTGTAACGTAATCAATTATTTTGTTTGGAGAAACACAAATAAAATCTTTATTAAATTTATGTAAATCGTCTTTTGTGGTAACTGGAATTTTTTCTAAATCCTCAATAGTATGTATTGAATTTATAGCAATGCCATTGGCTTTAAATAAATTTTTATAATAAGTTGAATAAGATAGAGTATAGGATAACAACTCTTTCAGTTTTTTTTCCTGAAAGGATTTTATTTCCTGTGTAGTACTTTTTTCTATTGAGGGGATAGACATTCTAAGTAAATTCTAATTGCCAAATTAACAAAATAAACAACACTAAAAAAGAGGGATTATGAATGAGGTTTTAAGCGCCTGAAACAGTACATCATATCTTTTTTAATCTGATTTTCTTCTTTTACCGAGGCAATTTCTTTTACCAGCGATTTTTTATAGTAAGTGAAAGCTGTTTCATAGTTTAATTTCGATTTATAGTAATCGCCTAAAATTTGATACGTATAATAACTTTGTGGATTGCTAATGATAAAAGCGGCTTCGAATTTATTGCTTAAAAAGATATATCCTGGTGCTTTGGTAATAAACTGAATGTAATGTTTTAGGTTTTTAAATTTAATGAATTGTTGATAGCCTTCACTCTTTAAAAATGCATCGGCAGGAATGGTTAAGGAATCAGAAGTAATTTCTTCATCTTCCTCGAGCTTGGTGTAGTTTTTAAAAACTTTGTTTAAATCGTAGCAAACAAATTTACCACATTGGTAAGGCGACGTTGAAACCCACATCAATCCACTCTTCGGTTTAAAAATAACGCCATGATGTGCAATTAATTGATTCATCGCTTTTTCATTACCTAAACCAATATCTCTTCCATTAATACCTTTTTGATTTCTTAAAATTTCAGCAGCTTCTAAATAATCTACTTTTGGTTTTTCGCTTAGTAATTGTTTTAATCTTATTTTACGATAGAGTGAAGAACTTTCGTTTAGATTTTTTAAGTTGGATAAATCATTTACAAATTCTTTTCCTTGATAATGATTAGAGCACATTATTTCATCACCACCCGCATCGTAAACATCCATGTCAGACGGCGTTTTCTCAATAATAATTGCTTTATTGTCAGTGGCACTTCCAATTAAAATGCTTTCAGACACAAATACTTTTCTTTGTTTAGCAATCGCAATAGCTTCGTTAATATTCTTTGCGTACTGCAAAATTTCTCGTGCTAAAAGAGCAATTGGCGTTGCTGCGTCGGTGGGAATTTCACTCTTTGCCGCGTTAATGGTAACAGTAATTCCTTTTTCGTTCATACCGCTGGCCGCACCAATAAATCCAGCCCAGGTAATAGTTGCAAATTTATAACCTTGTTTTGGATTGGTAAACTGAACAATTTTATTTTTTGCAAATTCATCACCGCTGAAAAAATCGAAATTTCGACCGATCAATAATTCGCCATCTGCACTTTTATCATTCCAAACACCGAATGAGGTACAGCCTACCGTCATGTTTTTATCTTGTAAAGCATGACCAATATCGTGAGCGCCGTGATAATTTAAAATGCGATGGTATTTCGGCCCTACAAAATCATACTCATCAGCTGCAAAACGGGAGATGCCATAAATTTCTTCTTTGTATTCCTCTGTAATATTATTCTCGAGATGACGATTAAAATACGCAACAAAATATTTTAAAAATTTCAGATAATTTAAATCAGGAATTAAAATTTGAATTTGATGAAAAAACGCCTCCTCCTGAAATTTCGCCAACTCTTTTGTAAGATGTCCATTAGCAACACCTCTTTCAAAACCATTTCCTTCAACATATAATTCCCACAAACCACTTTCGCTTTTTTTCAACCAACCGTTACTAACTGTATAAAATGTTTCAGAGTGTTGAACACGTTCTTGTTTTAAGAATGAATTATCTGCAATCTTAGGTTCTGTAACTTGTACTGCAAAAATAAAATAAATAGCAAAGCCAATTAAGAGAATTAGAAATACTAAAAAACTTCGGAGCACTATTTTAAAGATTCTCTTTAACATGTTTTTAATTCACAAATAATAAAAGGTTAAACTTTTTTATCCGTTTTAAATTTTTTCTTGGAGGCTTTGCAAATTACTTTGGTTACATCGCGCCCTGTTTTAATGGCAATGGGTAAGCCTCCTCCTGGCTGATTCCAATGGCTGCTGAAATAAAAATTCTTTAATTTGGGTAAAGTAAATCCAACCGGACTAGGTGCCAATAAATTTTTACCTGGCAACCAACCTTGTGTACTGCCTTTCCAATTGTTGGTGTAACGATAAACGGTAGCCGGTGTTGCCATGTCGCTCATCTCTAATTTATCTTTAATGCCACCTAAGCGTTCGTCCAATAATTCAATAATTTTTTCAGTGAATTCTTTTTTTACTTTTCTGTATTCGGGACGATTATTCTTTCTCAAATCCAACCACCAATCTCCATTCTTAGTATAAAAACTCACTACAACAGAACTTTTTCCTGCGGGGGCCATGGTTCTGTCGTAATTGTAAATATGCACTTCTAATCGATCGTATTTTGTACCGTCAGGCAACATCAAATCTTCTTTTAATGGGTAACGTGAAAAATGTGGCTGGTCTTTTAAATCAGCATTAATACCGAATCCTAAATGCACAATAGAATAAAACACTTCCAATTTTTTTAGATTGCGCAACTCGAGCATGTGATTGTTTACATATTTCCCTTCCAGTAAATCAAACACTGTAAAATGCCAATCGCTTGCCGAAAGAATGATGTCAGAATAATGTTTCACATCATTACGAACGAGTAAACCTTTTGCTGTGTCGCCTTCGACTAATATTTTTTTAACAGGAGTTTTATAATGAATTTTTCCGCCGAGTGCTAAATAACTTTGTTCTACTTTTTTTGCAAACTCTAATGAACCTCCAACGGGATAACCTGCACTTTTTTTATCGAAACAAGACAAAGGCATAGTCACCACTAAAATATTTACTTCGTTTCCATCATACAACAATTCAAAACTCTCTCGCAAAAAAGGACTCTTTAGTTTTTTTGCAAATGTATAATTGGTTTCGTTTTTTAATTTCAGGAACCAATATAAAAATTCCAAGTAACGAGTCATTTTTATACCACGAATCATCGCTTGAAAAAATGGTAATTCATCCATGATGGGAGGTAAATCAAATTTTTGCATGATGCGCATCGATTTGATTAACTCGTCAATTGGTTTTTTATCTTCAGGAGATAAATCCAACAAGTAATTGTGGAGCTGATCTAAATTAGTATACAATTTAAATACATTAGAGCCGTGTCTGTCTTTTGTATTTTTTACTTCTACCTCAATACGGATATCATGATTTACAAACTCGATTTTTTTCATATCGAGAATTTCCGTCCACATTTTATTGAATGAGCTCCCGCTATCACTTCCTAAAATCCAATGAATACAACCATCAATTGTGTAACCGTTTTTATGCCAGCTAGTGCAAAGTCCGCCGGGAATAGCATGCTTCTCGAAAATTTCAGTTTCAAAACCATTCAGTTGTAAATAACAACCAGCAGTTAAACCCGACATACCTGCACCTATGATAGAAACTTTCATTTAGATTACCGTAAAAATAGGGATAAGTTCGGAGTTAATAGTTCGGAGTTCTGAGATTTTTAAAGGAGTTTGTCTACCAACTCTGAACTCTGCACTCCCAACTAACTACACCTTCATCGGCTTTATTTTACTCTTAACAATAAAGCTGTGGGGAAATTCTGACTGCACTTTTTTAAGGGCTTCAAAAGCTTCTAGTTTTGTTCTGAAATCACCTATGGTAATAATAAAATTGGGCTGATCGTAATCTTCGTAAGTATTATAATCGTTGAATTTAGCACTGAATTTTGATTTAATTTCACGCGCTTTCACTCTGTCAGCGCCAAAGTGAATTTTAATACGAAAACCATCATAATCGCCACCATTTAAGCGGTTGTAAGAGGCTTTTTTATCCATTAATTGCTTTACCTTTAAATCGGTTTGTGATTGGCTGGGACTCGTGTTTTCCTGAGCTGAGCTAAGAAGAGAAATACAGAATAAGTATGTTATAAATAGAACCTTTTTCACAATGTAAAAATACAAGAAAATCTTCTTATTTAAGGTTTATTTGCAATTTTTTAAGATTATAATCAGTAATTTTATACCTGTAAATAATAACAACATGGAAAATCAAAATATCAGACAAACAAACATTGACAAAATAGAATACGCAAGTGTAGTTGGTACAAACACTTTATTGCGTTCAGTTTTCGCTTGGATGACAGCTGCTTTAGGAATAACTACTGTTGCATCGATGCTATTTGCGTTTACACCAAGTTTATTAGCCTTGTTAGTTAATGAAACTGGCTTAACAACGCTCGCGTGGATAGTGATGTTTGCACCGCTCGGATTTGTTCTGTTAATGTCTTTCGGTTTTAATAAATTATCATATCCTGCGTTGATTGGTTGTTTTTTAGCGTATGCTGCTGTTACTGGTATTAGCTTAAGTTTTATATTTATTATCTATCAAATAGGCTCAATATTTACTGTGTTTTTAAGTACAGTTGCTTTATTCGCCATTATGGCAATTGCGGGTTACACAACCAAAACTGATTTAACCAAAATGGGAAGTTTATTAATGATTGGTTTATTCGGTATTATCATTGCTTCAGTAATAAACATTTTCATGAAAAGCGATACCATGGGATTCATCACAAGTATCTTGGGTGTAATCATCTTCACTGGTTTAACTGCTTGGGACGTACAAAAAATTAAAAATATGGCAGCCGAAGATGATGGAAGCACACCTTTTAAAAAGATGAGCATCATGGGCGCCTTAACTTTATATTTAGATTTCATCAACATCTTCCTTTACTTATTACGCTTATTTGGTAAGAAAAACTAATTAAAGCAACGCGTAAGCGTTACGCTTCAGCGAAAAACAACGTAACGTCATGCTACCCGCCGAAGGCGCATGCAGCATCTCAAAAGTCACATTACTCTTTGGGGTAATGTGACTTTTGGATTTATCCGCATTATGCAATCATGAGATTCATTTTACTTTTATTCATATCCCTTAACTTATCTGCACAAAAACCTGCGAAGTTAGATACTGTATTTTGCGATTGCGATAAAGCTAGAGTAATCGTTATTAATGGAAATGCCAAAGTCAATAAAACTATTCCACCTAACGGACATGGTGAAAAACAGGAAATAAGTGAGCATAAACAAAAAACCAAATATGCTTTTGATAAAGAGCACAACAGTGCTTGGTACAAGTTAGTTATTAATAGCAGCGGGCATTTATGTTTTAATATCACGCCTTCGAAAAAGGAAGACGATTACGATTTCATGTTATTTAAAGGAAGCGATATTGGGTTTTGTGATAGCATGAGCATGCATCGTATAAAACCGATTCGTTCTTGTATTTCTAGAGACAAAGAAGATATTGAAGGTAAAACGGGAATGAATTACAAAGGCCGTAAAGAATTTGTGAATGAGGGAGTGGGAGATGCTTATGTTACGCCGTTATCTGTTACTAAAGGAGAAGTTTATTACTTAGTACTGGATAATGTTTATGAAAAAGGCGAAGGACATTCTATTCAGTTTTATTTTGAAGAACCCGTTCATATCAAAGGCGTAATATTGGATGAGAAAAATAAACCTCTTGTAGCAGAAATTGCATTAACCAATGCCAGAGGCGACACCATGGAGTTATCAAAAAGTAAAGCGGATGGTTCTTACGAAATCAATACTTATTTGCGGCCTAAAATAAATTACGTTTTGAATTTTTATAACGATAGTTCATTCACCTTTTCAAAAAATATTTATTTAAAAGATTCTGTAGAGCTGAAAAACATCAGAACTATTTTACCTCAATTAAGAAAAGGAGTGAAACGCCCGATAGGAAATATAAATTTTTATGGCGGCTCTCCCGAATATATTCCAAATGCTGTTCCGTCTATAAATAACCTTTGTAAATTGATGACCAAGAACCATAATTTGATTATACAAATAGAGGGCCATACTAACGGCTGCGATCCCGGTGTTCAGGTTTTGAGTGAGAAACGTTCGTTAAAAATAAAAGAATTTTTAATTAAGAAAGGAATAAAATCAGAGCGCATTAAATCTATTGGTAAAGGTTGTAAAGAAATGTTGTTTCCATTAAATGAGAGCACCACGCTAGAACAGCAGGAACTAAACAGAAGGGTGGAGGTATTGGTGTTGGAGTATTGATCCAAAAACGCCGTTATACTGACCGTGAAGCGGCATGCAGTATCTCAAAATAAAAAAACCCAGAGCGAAGCGTCTGGGTTAGTTTTTTATTTTGCTGCTTTTTTAGCCGCCTTTTTAGGAGCTGCTTTTCCTTTTTTAGCTGCTGCATTTGCTTTTTTAGCTGCTTTTTTCTTCGGACGTGTTCTACCATAGGTACCTATGTGTATTTTTCCGCGTTTTGAACGTTTATCGCCTTTTCCCATAGTTTTAAATTTATTGCTTGTAAAAGTAAAAAAATAAACTCAAATAACAACCCTTTCTGCCAATTACACTCTTATAATGTATATTTACTAAAAATTCCACCTGGTTAATACTTTCCATAAAAACGAGCGCCTTTGCAGTAAAAAGCAAATCGATACTTTGTTCGAAAAAGGACAAGCCCTTAGTGCTTTCCCAATAAAACTCATTTATCTGGGCTCAAAAACCGAAGATAAATCCGAGGTAAAAGCAATGTTTGTGGTACCCAAAAAAAAGTTCAAACATGCTAACGACCGCAATAAACTGAAAAGGCGTATGCGGGAAGCTTACCGTCTGCAAAAAGGGGAGTTTTACACTTTAATGGAAAAAACCAAACTTAACCTGGCCTTTTTGTATTATAGTAGCAAAGCTGAAGAGTATGATGTAATAGTTAAAGCCATGACTAAACTTTTAAATAATTTAACGAAGCAAAATAGTACAGACGGCGCTCAACTAACAAAATAATATGTAACTTTATTAAGGATTTCCCTATTAAGCAAATGAAGAAGCTATTTCAGAAAAAAACATATATCATTCTTGTTGCTGCATTAGCAATAGGCTTCGCAAGTTTTGCGCCTACCGATTTATTTGAAGTATCAAAAAACCTAGACATTTTTTCTAGCTTATATCGTGTACTCAATGAATCTTATGTCGATGAAACAAAACCTGGACAATTAATGAAAACAGCCATTGATGCCATGCTGGAATCGTTAGACCCCTACACGAATTACATTACCGAAAACGATATAGAAGATTTTAAATACATGACTACCGGCGAATACGGCGGCGTTGGTGCTTTAGTAACTGATATCGATGGAAAAATTGTTGTAGTAGATCCATATGAAGGTTTCTCTGCACATCGCGCTGGAATACGTGCAGGTGATGAAATTATAGAAGTCAATGGACAATCGGTTAAAGGAAAAAAATCAGATGATGTGCGTCCCTTATTAAAAGGCAATGCTGGTTCTCCATTAAAATTAAAATTAATTCATGCCGGACAAACAACTCCTGTTGAAATAAGTTTAATGCGCGAAGAAATAAAAATTTCGGCGGTACCTTTTTCAACCATGTTAAATGATAACACCGGGTATATTAAATTAACCAGCTTTACTGAGAACTGTAGTGTATTGGTAAAAGATGCCTTTTTAAAATTGAAAGAAAAAAATTGTAAATCATTGGTGTTTGATTTACGCGGCAATCCAGGTGGATTATTAAATGAAGCTGTAAATATTGTAAACCTTTTCGTTGATAAAGGCAAAGAAGTGGTGTATACAAAAGGTAAAGTTTCAGATTGGGAAAGAACGTATGTGGCAGTAAACAATCCGATTGATACACAAATACCAATTATAGTTTTGATTGATGAGAATTCTGCATCAGCAGCAGAAATTGTTGCTGGCTCTTTGCAGGATTTAGATCGCGCTGTTTTAATTGGTGAGCGTTCATACGGAAAAGGTTTAGTACAGCAAACCCGCCCCTTAATTTATAACACGCAATTAAAAGTTACTGTTGCTAAATATTATATTCCGAGCGGCCGTTGTGTTCAGGCATTAGATTATGGACATAGAGATGAAGACGGCAGAGTAGAAAAAGTTCCGGATTCGTTAATTACAGCTTTTAAAACTAAAGGCGGAAGAATTGTTTATGATGGCGCAGGTATTTTACCGGATGTAAAAACAACAGAACATAAACTAAACAACATTACTATTGCCCTTCTAAATAAAAACCTGATTTTCAATTTTGCTACACAGTATGCTTTGAAACACGAAAAAATTGCACCGGTAAAAGATTTTGTATTGTTGGATGCCGAGTATGATGAGTTTGTTGCTTTTCTGAAAGACAAGGACTATAGCTATAAGACAGAAACTGAGTTGGTGATGGAAGAATTAAAGAAAGAAGCGGAAACCGAAAAATATTTCGCCAATATAAAAGTGGAATACAATAACCTTGGCGCTAAAATTAATTCCGATAAAAAAGATGATTTAACAAAACATAAGTCAGAAATTAAACAGTTTTTAGAGGAGGAAATTGCGTCGCGTTATTATTTCCAGTTAGGGAGATTAGGTGTTGGTGTAAAAACAGATCATGATATTAGGGTGGCTCTTGAGTATTTAAGCAATGAGGATAAAGTAAAAAACATTTTAACCACCATTGAAAAACCAACCAAACCTTTTAATCCAAGAAAGAGGTTTTAAAGTTTAATGAAGAATTTTAAATACTAATTCTCTTAGCAATTCACCGTTGGCAGTACCACTGTTATCAACGCCTTTTGTTTTTAAATCGCATTCTTTCAGGTAACCGAAAATGTGTTTTAATTTGCCGGTATTATAATTTCCAGCTGCTCTGGCGTAGCCATCCACAAAAAAAGGATTAACACCTAAAGCCTGTGCGGCAGTAAATTTACTTTTATCAGCTAAGAAATGATATTTTAATATTTTAGAAAAATAACTGTACAAGGAGCCAGTAATCATAACAGGATGGTTTTCTTTTTCATTCGCTGCAAAATAATTGACGATGCGATTGGCTTTTAAAACATCTTTCTTCGCTAAAGCATCCTGAAATTCAAAAATATTATACTCCTTACTAATGCCAATATTGTCCTGAACAGCTTCGGGCGTAATTTCACTGCCATCTTGTAAATTAATAACAAGCTTATCAATTTCATTGGCAATTTTAGACAAATCACTTCCTAAAAATTCTGATAATAAAAATGAAGCTTTCGGACTTATAGTATATTTTTTTTCCTTAACGTAAGTATTTATCCATTCGGGAATCTGATTATCATACAATTTGGAAAACTCAAGGTACACTGCGTTTTTCTGAATGGCTTTTGCTAAAGCGCTACGTTTATCTAATGTTTTGTATTTATAGCAGAAAACTAAAATAGTTGTTGGTTGCGGACTTTGCACATAGGCCAAAAATTGTGCCGTACCATTTGATTTTTTGTCAGATTTACTTTCTCCTTCATCATCCGCATCAGCACTCTTGTTTAATTCTTTTATGTTTTGAGCTTCTTTTACAATTACCACCTGATATTCACTCATCATCGGAAATTGTTTCGCTAAACTTAATATGGAAGATAAATCAGTATCTTTTCCGTAAACAATAGTTTGATTAAATTCTTTTTCGCTGTCGTCTAAAACATTTTTTTCAAGAGCGTCAGAAATAACATCAATATAATAAGGTTCTTCTCCGCATAAAAAATACACGGGCTTAAAAAGTCGGCGTTTAATATCTAATGTTATCTGATTTAATTCTTTGCTCACAATTTAAAAACTTAAGTACGGCATTAAACCATGCAAGCCACCTTCGCGACCGAAACCACTTTCTTTATAACCACCGAATGGAGAAGTGGGATCAAACTTATTATAAGTATTCGCCCAAATAACCCCGGCGCGTAATTTAGAAGTGAGATTAAATATTTTAGAACCTTTATCAGTCCATACACCTGCACTTAAACCATACGGAATGTTATTCGCCTTTTCAATAACTTCTTCAATGGTTCTGAAAGTTTGTATGGTTAGCACCGGACCAAAAATTTCTTCCTGTACAATGCGGTGCGATTGCGAAGTATGTAAAAATAATGTCGGCTTACAAAAAAATCCTTTTGATGGAATAGCGCAAGAGCTTTGATACATTTCTGCGCCTTCATCAATTCCTATTTTAATGAACTCATTTATTTTTTGTAATTGTTCTTTCGAATTAATGGCGCCGATGTCTGTGTTTTTATCGAGAGGATTTCCTACTATTAAAGTTTCTAGGCGTTGTTTTAATTTAGAGATAACAATATCCGCCACATTTTCTTGTACAAATAAACGAGAGCCTGCGCAACACACATGACCTTGATTAAAGAAAATTCCATTCACGATTCCTTCAACAGCTTGATCAATTGGCGCATCATCAAAGATAATATTGGCTGCTTTTCCACCAAGTTCAAGTGTTGCTTTTTTATTGGTGCCTGCGATGGATTTCTGAATTAATTTTCCAACATCCGTACTTCCTGTAAAAGCAACTTTATTTACTTTGGGATGATTGACAATAGCCGCTCCTGTTTTTCCGAAGCCAGTAACAATATTTACAACGCCGTCGGGTAATCCGCTATCACGAATTAATTCTGCTAATTTTAATGCAGTGAGTGGAGTTGTTTCTGCAGGTTTTAAAACAACTGTATTTCCGGTTGCCAATGCCGGTGCAATTTTCCATGCCGCCATTAATAAAGGAAAATTCCATGGAATGATTTGTCCGGCTACACCTAAAGACTGTGGTTTTTTATTGGGAAAAGCGTAATCTAATTTATCGGCCCAACCTGCGTAATAAAAAAAATGATTGGCTGCTAAAGGAACATCCACATCTCTGCTTTCACGAATAGGTTTACCGCCGTTCATACTTTCAATAACGGCAAACTCACGCGCGCGCTCTTGCATTAAACGCGCAATGCGGAAAATATATTTGCTGCGTTCTTTAGTAGGCATTTTCTTCCACACTTTATCATAAGCGTTTTTTGCAGCGCTTACAGCAACATCAACATCTTTTTCATTCGCATCTGCTACTTCAGCTAATTTCTCTTCGGTTGCTGGATTAATTGTACTGTAATATTTTTTACTGTTAGGTTTTACAAACTTCCCATTAATAAACAAATCGTATTGCTTATTTAATTTAATATGTTCTGTTCCTTCAGGAGCAGGGGCATATTTCCATTCGGTGAAGAATTCGTTTGTTGTTTCTTTAGTCATAGGTCGCCACTAATTGCACTAATTTGCACTAATAATTTATAATGTAACTCTTTTAAATAGTAATTTATCTTCTCCGAAATTCACTAATAATCCTAATTTGCATTTTGAAACAGCTAAATAATTAATTACTTGTTTGTAATGTTCGTCAATAACTCCTTTTTGAGATTTAACCTCTAAAATAATTTTGTCGTAAACAAAAAAGTCGGAGTAATAATAATGGGGAAGAACGATATCTTTATAATTTACTTCAAACTTTTTCTCTCTAACAAAATCAATTTGTCTTGAGTTAAACTCATGCATTATAGCATCTTTATAAACAGCTTCCAAAAAACCTTTCCCTAAGTGATTGTACACTTCAAAGCAACATGAAACTATTTTATAAACCTCATCTTTATATAAAAGATCTTTTGACTCGTATATTTGCTTAGGGTCATTTATAATTTCAAATTCTATCTCTGTATTCAAACTCATTCTTTTCTTATTTATTTGCCTCTAATTAGCGTTCATTCGTGTAATTCGTGGCTCTAATCGTTACTAATATAATCCTTACTATAATAAACGCCCATTTGTTCTTTACCTAATTGTAAAATAATATCGTTAGCTAAACTGCTGGCACCAAAACGAAACCATTCGTTGCTTAACCATTTGTTTCCTAAAGTTTCGTGTAGCATTACTAAATATTGTAAGGCGCCTTTTGCACTTGAAATTCCACCTGCAGGTTTCATGCCAACCATTTTTCCGGTTTTGTGATAGTAATCATTTATAGCTTGTAACATTACTAAAGTTACCGGCATCGTTGCAGCGGGCTGAATTTTTCCTGTTGAGGTTTTTATAAAATCTGCTCCTGCTAAAATAGCAATGTCGGAGGCCTTCCGTACGTTATCTAATGTGGAAAGCTCTCCAGTTTCTAAAATCACTTTTAATCTTGCTTTGCCGCAAGCTTCTTTAATGGCAGCAATTTCATCAAACACAAAATTGTAATGACCTTCTAAAAATTCACCTCGACTAATCACCATATCCACTTCATCAGCCCCATCATTAACGGCTAATTTTGTATCATCTAATTTTATTGCTAAAGTTGAATTTCCGCTTGGAAATGCAGTGGCAACAGAGGCCACTTTCACACCTGAATTTCCTAAAGCTTTTTTTGCAATTTTTACGAAGTTGGGATAAACACAAACTGCTGCTACCGTTGGTAAACCTTTTATATCATCAGCGGGATGCATGGCTTTATAACACATTTGTTTTACTTTTCCTTCAGTGTCTTTTCCTTCGAGAGTCGTTAAATCAATCATGTTAAGGGCCAATTTTAACCCTTGAATTTTACTTTGTTTTTTTATGCTTCTGGAATTAAAACGAGCTATTCGTTCTTCAATTCCAACCTGATCAATTGTGGGACTATTATTAAATTCCATTTCCCTATAAAAATAATTCTTTTTTTGCTTCATTAAGCTTAAATTTATTGAATAATTATGTCAGCTTTTACACCAATAGTTTTATGGATGACGGGCCTCTCAGGAGCTGGGAAATCTACTATTGCTTTTGCTCTTGAAAAAAAATTACAGAGTGAAAATGTGTTATGTGAAGTTTTAGATGGCGATGTTTTACGAAATGGCATAAATAAAGGGCTCGGATTTACGGAAACCGACAGATATGAAAACATTCGTCGTACTGCTGAAATCGCTAAACTCTTATGTTCCAACAACTTTATTGTTATTTGCAGTTTAATTACACCAACAAATGATTTACGCGATATAGCTCAATCCATTTTGGGAGATAAATTTAAACTCGTTCATATCTCCACGTCGCTTGAAATATGTAAAAATCGTGATGTAAAAGGCTTATACGGAAGGGCTTTAAAGGGCGAAATTCCCAATTTTACTGGAATATCAGCACCTTTTGATGCGCCAGAAAAAGCCCATTTTAGTATTGATACACAAAACCAGTCGGAGAACCAGAGTGTTGAAGCCCTTTATGCTTTTTTAAGAAATTTACATTAAGGGAAACCTGAATACTTGGTAATTTTATAAGAATGTTTTTTTGCAAGCACATAGAAAAACTGGTTCACTACCAAAGCACCACTAAACTGGAAAATCAATTGAGTTTTGTAGTTTTTGATTCGGCTAAGGAAGTGGAACCAACGCACTGGAACGAAGTGCTTCAGGATAGAAATCTTTTTTTAGATTTAAAATATTTGCAAACGCTGGATAATATTCCACGAAAAAATTTCCAATCGCGCTACATTATAATTTATAAAAACGCATCTCCTTTTGCAATTGCCTATTTTCAGGTGATAGATTTTGAGGCGGGTGTTTTCGGTGACTTGTTAGATAGTAAAATCAATACCATAAAATCTAGTCGCGCTAAATTATTTGAAAATTATATTGGTAATAATAAAGAAGAAGTGTTGATGCGCCTGCTGACCTGCGGTAATAATTTTGTGAGTGGTGAACACGCTTTTATATTTAAAGATAAATTACCGAAGACGGAAGAATTTAAAGTGATTGAAGATTTAATTGAACGTTTAGGAAGTAAAGAAAAATTACGCGGAAAAGTATCAGCCGTTATGGTGAAGGATTTTGAATCGCCTGTATTACAAAGAGCCAAATGTTTTTTCGACCGCGACAAATACATTGAGTTCAGCGTAGAGCCAAATATGGTTGTTGATATTCCTGCTAATGTAAAATCGGTAGCTGAATACATTGCTTTATTCTCAAAAAAATACCGCAACCGCGCCAAAGGTGTTTTAAAACATGCGGCTAATATTGAAGTGAAAACATTGAGCCTAGAAGACTTAGTCAACGAAAATAAAACCATTTACAAGTTATATGAAGAGGTGTATAACAACGCTAAATTTAAATTAGTAAAATTACCAGAGAATTATTTTTTAGATTGCAAGCGTAATTTCCCTAACAGATTTACGGTGACTACCTTTTATTACAACAATAAAATGGTGGCCTTTACTTCGGGGATTGATATTACAGAAGATTGTTTGGAAGCACATTACATTGGTTTTAATTATGAGTTCAACAAAGAGATTGATTTATACCAAAACATATTATATAATTTTTTAGAGCAGGCCATCGTCTTAAAAAAATCACGTTTAAATTTAGGCCGTACTGCCGGCGAAATAAAAAGCACCATTGGTGCACACGCACAGGAATTGACTTGTTACGTTAAACCGCAAAACACAGTATCAAGATTGGTATTAAAACCATTTATCACTTTCCTTCAGCCCAGCGATTGGGTGCCAAGAAATCCTTTTAAGGAGGAATCGCTTAGTTATTAAGCTTTTTCTCATACTTCACAAACATATTTATCCAAATAAGTCGTGAAAGCCAAAAATTTAAGGGAAATAAAACTAATACTGTTCCTAAAAAAATAAACAGGAAGTAAAGTATATCTAAATTAAAAACCATTACAGTCATTAAAAATAAACTCATGCCGAGGCCGATGTTTAATCCGTAACTAACGTACATGGCACCGAGATAATACCCGCTTTCTCTTTCAAATCCTTCTTTGCAAATAGAACATTCACTATTCATTTTTCCAAAATGCGAAAAATCGTAAGGATGTTTACTTTTAAAAAAATTACCCTTATGGCAATGCGGACATTTGTTGAAGAGAATGCTGTATAATTTTGTGTCTTTAAGCATTAATCCCAAAGGTAGCCACTAAAAGACAAAACGCAAATCCCGATAGCTTGAAAGAACCGCTTTCATTTGCTGTAATCTCCAGATGAATTTCGTCGTAAGCGTCGGCCTATCCGATATTATAATTTTCTGCCACTTTTTGGCGCTCCAAAAAGTAACCAAAAAGAGCTTGATTCCTGAAGGTGTCCCGATAGCTATCGGGATGCGCAAGAGGCAGGCGCAAAACCGTGGATTAAATTACCCCATATGCGCAAGGCCAACCCTTCGGTAATTTAACCACTATCACTACCAGGAATCAACTCTCCGAAATTTATTTTACTTCTTTATAATTTAAAATCCAATTAAGATTAACTTTCAAAGCACGTTTCCATTTGTTCTTTAGTGTTAAATGAATACTTTATGGAAGATGCGCGGTGGCTTGGAAATCCGTGCTAGGCGCGTGGCCATGTGCGGGGAATTGGATTTCCTTGATTTTTTTGGTTACTTTTTTTATCAAGGAAAAAAGTGACGTGAAGCAATTAAATTAAAAATTAAAATCTCTTTGAAAGTCAATACTCTTTAAAATCCGATCCCGAATTTTCTTAATCTAAAAAACTCTCTTGGAAGAATGAGTGTTGCGCAGGAATTGTCTCCGATAAATCAATTATGAACAAGTATTAACTTCAGTCAACGGCGCATTAGTTTTAGCAATGGCTGCAAAACCTCCAGCAACATCTACTAATTTATCAAATCCTCTTGCTTTTAAAATAGAAGCAGCAATTACACTGCGATAACCACCAGCGCAATGGATGTGATATTCTTTGTTTTTATCAATACTATCCGTCCACTCATTAATAAAATCTAATGGTTGGTTTGCTACGTTTTTAATATGTTGATTGTCGTACTCACCAGGTTTTCTAACATCTAAAATGTTTATGTTTTTATTTATTTTTCCGGCAAACTCTTCAGCGCTGATTGATTTTATTGATGAAATATTTTTTCCAGCATTTTTCCATGCTTCAATCCCACCGTGTAAATGACCTAAACAATTATCATAACCAACACGGCTCAATCGCATCACTACTTCTTCTTCACGTCCTGATGGTGTTACTAAAACAATCGGGTGTTTTAAATCGGTAATTAATGCTCCAACCCAAGGTGCAAATTGTCCGTCGATACCAATGAAAATAGAATTAGGTATGTGTGCTTCTGCAAATTCTTGGGGCTTGCGTACGTCTAAAATTAAAACATCATCATCCGTAGCTAAAGTTTCAAATTCGGCAGGTGATAAAGCTTTGCTTCCTTTTTGCATCACATCATCAAAAGCTAAAGAACCATGTTTATTTAGCTGTGCATTTTTTGCAAAATATTGTGGCGCTGGTAAAATGCCGGTAGTTAATTCAGTCACAAATTCTTTTTTTGAATTTATTACTAATGCGTAATTTTTTAGTTTTTGATTTCCTAATGTGTCAAATGTTTCTTTGCTCATGTTTTTTCCACAAGCAGAACCAGCACCGTGCGCGGGATAAACTATTACGTCATCAGGTAATGTTTTTATTTTAGAGTTCAGCGAATCAAATAACATGCCCGCTAAATCTTCCTGAGTTAAATCACTTTTAATTGCTAAATCGGGACGACCAACATCACCAATAAATAAAGTATCGCCACTAAAAATACAATACGGTTTTTTATTTTCATCCAACAATAAATAAGTGGAAGATTCTAAAGTGTGTCCAGGTGTATGTAAAACTTTTATGGTGAGTTTTCCTACTTTAAATTCTTCGCCGTCTTTTGCAATATAACTTTCATAATCAGTTTTTGCATTTGGACCAAATACAATTTTGGCGCCTGTTTTTTTTGCTAAGTCAACATGCCCCGAAACAAAATCAGCATGAAAATGCGTTTCGAAAATATATTTTATTTTCACGCCGTCTTTATCAGCACGCGAGGTATAAGGTAAAGTTTCGCGAAGCGGATCAATAATGGCGGCTTCATTTTCAGAACGGATGTAGTAAGCGCCTTGCGCCAAACAACCGGTGTATATTTGTTCTACATGCATGGGGATTACAGTAAAAAAAGTTCTTTAATTATAACAAAGATACCTACAATAAGGGTAAACCACCCGAAGGCAGGCTTGAGTTTATTAGCCGAAACTTTCACTGAAATCATATTCCCAACAAGAATACCAGCTACACAAATTGAAGAGGCGGTCAATAAAACCGTCCAATTTATGTCTAAATGACCTAAATTTCCAGTAAAACCCACTAAAGAGTTAATGGCGATGATACATAAAGAGGTTCCAATCGATTTTTTTACAGGAACCCTTATGAAAAACAGTAAAACGGGCACAATTATAAAGCCTCCTCCGGCACCTACAAAACCAGTCAAAAACCCAACTAAAATGGCTAAAAAAATAACGAAATAAATACGAATGGGTGATCTAGAAAATTCTTCCCACATGGCATCGTTTCGGTAATTTGTTTTTTGTTTTTTAATCATGCTAAAAGATGACGAAACAATTAAAACCGAAAAAACACTCATAATAAAAACCTGCTTTGTAACACTGAAACTACCAATGTGAAAAAATTCGTTTGGTAGAGAGGGAATTAAGAATTTTCTTACCAAAAACACAGTAATTAGCGAGGGTACAGCAAATTGCAATAATGATTCGAAACTAATGTCACCTCGTTTAATAAAAGCAAAGCCACCTATAAGCGAAGTAAGCCCAACAATAAACAACGAATAGCCTGTTGCTATTTCGACAGGATAATGAAATAAATAAACTAAAACCGGCACGCTTAATATAGAGCCACCACCGCCTATTAGTCCTAAAATAAGACCGATCAGCAAAAATAAAGCGTATGCAATTATGGTTTCCAGATTAACTTCAAACATACACAATTATCATATTATTTAAAGGAACAAATGTTACATTATTTGTATTAAAACCCTTATTTTAGTGAGTCGTTGGTTAGATATGAAATGAGCTGCGTCCAAATAAATATACGAATGATCTTGTTTGCGAATTCCATATGGCCTAAACTAACAATTTTCAACATATGAAAATCGGAGTTAAGATTACGGTTACGTTTTTTGCCATTGCCTTCCTTTCCATGTTGGTTATTGGGGTTATTAGTTACAAACGCGCTAAGAGTTCGTTAGAAAAACAATCATTCGAAAAATTAACTGCTGTGCGTGAAATGAAAGCCAGTCAGATTCAGGATTATTTTAAACTAATTCAAGACCAGTTAACCACGAGTGCAGAAAATCCAATGATGATTGAAGCGATGCGTGAATTTAAAAACGGCTATAATAACATTCGTGCAGAATTAAAAATTGATGATGGAAAATTAGTAGCGCTTCAGGAAAACTCGAACAACTATTTTAGTAAAGAGTTTTTACCGCGTTTACATAAAAACATGGAAGTGAAATCGGTGATTGAAGAAGAGCAATCTCGAAATCCGGAAGCTGTTATTTTACAAAATCTTTACATTTATGATAATCCGAATAACATTGGCGTTAAACACAAATTTACGAGAGCGAATGATGAAAGTTCATATACCAAAGCGCATGCCAAATTTCATCCTGTCATCCGTGATTTTTTAGAAAAGTTTGGTTACTACGATATTTTTTTAATTGATAACAAAACAGGAAATGTAGTTTATACCGTTTACAAAGAAGTGGATTTTGCATCCTCGTTAACACAAGGTCCGTTTAGAAATACAAATTTGGCATCAGCATTTAATGCTGTAAAAGATGTAAAGGAAAAATCGGAATTGCGTTTGGTAGATTATAAACCTTACCATCCTTCGTACAATGCGCCGGCGGCGTTTATTGCCGCTCCGATATTTGATGGTGATGAGGAAATTGGCGTTTTGGTTTTTCAATTACCTATTGATAGAATCAACGACATAATGACGAATAAAGAACAATGGGAAAAAGTTGGTTTGGGAACAACAGGCGAAACATATATTGTTGCAGAAGATTATACGATACGAAATCAATCACGCTTTTTAATTGAAGATAGTGCTAACTATTTTAAAATGTTGCGGGACTTAAATGTAGGACCGAAAACTATTTCTGAAATCAAAAATTTTAACAGTACGATTGGTTTGCAGAAGGTAAAAACAGAGGGCACTGAAGCAGCGTTAAAAAATGTGACTGATAGCAGAATTTTTAAAGATTATAGAGGTGTTTCCGTATTATCTGCATTTAAACCATTGGATATTTTACATATGCATTGGGTGATGCTGAGTGAGATTGATGAAGCCGAAGCTTTTTCTGAAATTGACACACTCAGAAATAATATTATTACAGCCTTTGCTATTTTATTGTTGTTTGTATTTGTAACTTCTTATTTTGTGTCGAGAGAAATTACGCGCCCGTTAAAAGAATTAACTGTTGATGCACAGGAGTTAGGCAACGGAAATTTGGATATTGAAATTCCTACAGGAAGAAAAGATGAAATTGGAACATTGGCTGATAGTTTCAAGAAAATGCAAGGGTCAATCTCAAAATTGATTGGTGATTTACGTCATATTAATCACACCCTAGAAGAAAAAGTGGAAGAGCGTACGGCTGAAGTGGTGAAGCAAAAAAATGTAATTGAAGAAAAACAAAAAGAAATTGTGGATTCGATTATGTACGCTAAACGAATTCAAACCACTATTCTTGCTTCCGAATCTTTTCTTGAGAAAAATTTACCGGAACATTTTGTTTATTTTAAACCGAAAGATATTGTAAGCGGCGATTTTTATTGGGCAACTTTAAAAGACAATCGTTTTTATTTAGCGGTTTGTGATAGTACGGGTCATGGCGTCCCAGGGGCGTTCATGAGTTTATTAAATATTTCATTTTTAAATGAAGCAATAACACAAAAAGTAATTGAACAGCCAAACGAAATTTTTAATCATGTACGCAAACGTTTAATAAAAAATATTTCTAAAGAAGGAGGTAAAGATGGGATGGATGGAATTTTAATATGTATCGATTCGAAAACCAAAAAGTATTCTTATTCAGCAGCACATAATAAACCAATTGTGATAAGCGATAGTGTTATTGTTGAACATCACGCAGATAAAATGCCGATTGGTATAGGCATTCGAGAGGATGAGTTTACGCATCAGGCATTACCTTTAAAAAAGGGTGATGTCCTTTATTTGTATACAGATGGATACGCCGATCAGTTTGGCGGACCGAAAGGAAAGAAATTTAAATACAAACAACTAAATGATTTATTGCTAAACAATCATCATCTACCAATGCAAGAACAACAAAAAATTATAAGTGAAACGTTTGATAATTGGAAAGGTGAATTAGAGCAAATAGATGACGTATGTATTATTGGAATTAGAGTTTAATATGAATGAGTAGCCTGCCCTGAGCCTGTCGAAGGGTATAATTGGAATAAGAGTATAAATGAAAAAAAGTATAATTACTATATTGATTCTGTTTTTTGCGATGAGTATTTACTCTCAGCGAGCGGATTCGTTATGGAAACTTTTCAGAAACGTGAGTAATCCTGATAGTATTCGTTTATCGGCATTGTATGAATTGGGATGGGATTATTTATATACTAATCCGGATTCAACCTATATTTTAGGATTGAAGCAATTGGAAATGGCGAGGCAAAAAAATCTGAAGAAATACGAATCGAAAGCGTTGAATACCATCGGCGCATCATTTCAAGTAAGAGGAAATTATGTTAAGGCCATTGAGTCGTACCAGCAATGTTTAAAAATTATGGAAGAGCTGGATGATAAAAAAGGTATCGCCAGTGCCATGGGAAATATTGGAAGCTTATATATTGATTTAAAGGAATTCAGTAAAGCTTTAGGTTATCAAATGCGCTGTTTAAAAATTGTGCAGCAAATCGGAAATCTGGAAGGTGTTGCGAGTTCCTTAAACAACATCAGTATTATTTATACGAGTTTAAAAGATTACGACCAAGCTATTAGCTATGCGCAAAAAAGTTTAGACATGTACGACATGATAAAAGACAATTATGGTATTGCAGCTGCTAATGCAAATATTGGTAATTTGTATTTCGAGCGAGGGATGTACGAAAAAGCTTTGGTGTACCAACTAAAAGCAATTGATTTGGCGAATAAGGAGGGGTATATTTATTTGGCAATTACTACCGGTTCTGAAATAGGAAATTCATACCATAAGATGAAGAAAAACGAAATGGCTTTAAAATATTTAAGTGATGCCGAACGTTTATTAAAAAAAGAACCGGATCCTTCAGCGAGAATGGCTGTTTCTTCAGTGTTATCGGATGTGTATCAGGCCATGGGAAATTACAAGGAAGCGTTTAGAAATTATGAAATATCACAGCACTTAAGAGATAGTTTATTTAGGGGTGACGTTCAAAAAGAATTGACACAAAAAGAATTGCAAGCTGAGTTCGATAAAAAATTAGTAGCTGATAGTTTAAAAAATGCAGATGAGAAAAAAGTAACAGACGCTTTGATTCTCGTTCAAAACACACAAATTGAGAAGGACCGTATTCAAAAATTTGCACTGTATGGAGGTTTGCTGTTGTTGTTTGTGGGTGGCGGTGTGATGTATAATCGCTTTCGGATTATACGTAAACAAAAGGAAATTATTGAATTGAAAAACAAAGAAACGGAAGCGCAAAAAATTATTATTGAGGAGAAACAGAAGGAAATTTTATCTTCTATTTCTTACGCCAAACGTTTACAGGAAGCCATCTTGCCTCCTATGAGTTTGATTACGGAAAATCTCCCACAATCTTTTATAATGTATAAACCAAAAGACATTGTAGCAGGAGATTTTTATTGGATAGAGGTGGTAAGCAAAGATTATATTTTAATTGCCGCCGCAGATTGTACGGGTCATGGTGTGCCCGGTGCATTAGTTAGTGTAGTTTGTAGTAATGCTTTAAATCGCACGGTAAAGGAATTTGAAATCACCGACCCGGGAAAAATTTTAGATAAAACCAGAGAACTAGTTGTAGAAACATTTGAACGAAGCGAGAATGAAGTGAAAGACGGAATGGATATTTCACTGTGTCTACTTAATAAAAAAACAAAAACTTTAGAATGGGCGGGAGCTAATAATCCGTTGTGGATTGTACGTGATAGCAAAATCATCGAATTTAAACCTAACAAACAAGCTATTGGTAAAGTAGATAAGCCGGCTCTATACGAAACACATACTGTAAAACTTCAAGCGGAAGACAATATTTATATTTTCACTGATGGATACGCCGATCAGTTTGGCGGACCTAATGGTAAAAAATTTAAGTATCATCAATTAGTTGATTTAATGTGCACCATCAGTACCATGCCAATTAAAGAACAACAGTTGAAGCTTGAAAACGAATTCACAAACTGGAAAGGTAATTTAGAACAAGTAGACGATATTTGCGTAATAGGCATTAGAGTGTAACGCAAGTGAGTCAGCCTGTCCTGAGTAGTAAGCTTGAAGAACTATCGAAGGAATATTTGTTTGATTGGAATTAGAGTCTAATAAATAAAAGGAAAAATTACTTTTCTCTCTTCGGGATAATCCTGAAATTCTTTTTTATACCAATCGTGATGATTTTTAGCGCGTGGTACTAAATTCGCAAAAGTCCAAACCATAAATGTAATTGCTGGTAAATTCCATGCCATCAACGCGAAGCCGCTCCATTCAATTAATTCTCCAAACAAATTTGGTGATGAAACGTAATTAAATAGAAACCCTTTTGGAATTTTGTATCCTGTTTCGCCAGCCGTTCTTAAATTAATTAAAACCGAATCCGATTTGAGATTAATAAAAGCACCAATGAAAAATAATAAAAAACCTATCATAAAATGAATTGAGAACAGCCATGTTATAGTATATTTTTCAGGGGGAGCTAATGCAGAAAGATAATAACCATTCAATCCTGCATTTATTACATTAAATAAAATAGCATTTAGAACAATGAAAACTGGAATTTGTTTTGGTGTGGATTTTATTCTTATTGGATAAATAAAAGAACGGTTGATATAATGCAGTATCCACAAAACAAAAAGAATCCATATGTAAGAATTAAAAGAATTAGCTCCTGCGAGTAAAAAATAAAGCATTATTATCAATGAGGGAGATTCCATTATCATCCAACCCAATTTATTATTTATGGTCTTTCCCCATTTATTGGAAGTGTGTCGGCCAAAAGGTGCAGTAACAAAAAACATGGTGATGTGAACCGCAACTGCTATTGCGAGCCAGATGTAGGATACAAAATATAAAGTTTCTTTGCTCATTTGTTTTTCAAATATAAATAATATCTTTATTACAAAAGATTTATTATGGCAAAACGTATTGTTGTATTGGTTCATGGATGGAGTGTGCACAACACAGATTCTTATGGTGGTTTGGCGCAACGTTTGGAAATAGAAACTGCAAAGGACCCGACTCTCGACTTAGATGTAAAGCAAATTTGGTTGGGAAAATACATTAGCTTTAAAGATGAAGTTCGTGTGGATGATATTTCCAAAGCATTTGAAACAGCATTAAGGGAAGTATTAATTCAGGGAACAAAATGCATAGTCATAACGCATTCAACAGGCGGACCGGTTATAAGAAATTGGACGGATAAATTTTACGTTCAAAAAAATAATTTGGCTGCATGTCCGCTTTCGCATTTAATTATGTTAGCACCGGCAAATTTTGGTTCTGCATTGGCGCAATTAGGAAAATCAAGAGTATCACGTTTGAAATCTTGGTTCGAAGGTGTAGAGCCCGGGCAAGGTGTGTTAAATTGGTTAGAGTTAGGGAGTAGTGATGCTTGGAGATTAAATATGAATTGGGTTTCGGGTTCGGAAGAATTTATGAAATCAGGAACTATTTTTCCATTCGTTATTACTGGACAAACAATCGACAGAAGTGTTTATGACCATGTAAATCCATATACGGGCGAATTAGGTTCTGACGGAGTGGTGCGCGCGGCTTCAGCGAATTTAAATTGTAATTACATTAAGTTGGTGCAACAAACGCCAACCGAAAATCAACAAGAGTTAGTGTTTGATTTTTTAGAATCTAAGATCACTTCCAAAACCGCTTTTTTGATTGTTAAAGATAAAGCGCACTCGGGTGATAAAATTGGTGTGATGCGAAGTATTAAAGCGAATGATGAACCTCACGAAACACTTGCGGCAATTTTACAATGTATTAAAGTTAGTAATGCCAATGATTATAAAATAGTCTGCGATAATTTTGATAAACAAACCAGCGCAAATCAAAATAATCCCGAAGAACAAATAGAAGCTGATTTAAATATTTTGTTGCCCGATAAATTTTTTATCACCGATCCTAAGAGTATGCTAATAGTAAAAGTGTTGGATGATGAAGGAAGAGATATTGGCGATTGCGATATTGTTTTTACCGGACCAAATAACGACCCTGATAAATTACCACACGGATTTTTATCTGACCGACAACGAAATACATTTAATAAGGGAACTGTGACTTTCTTTTTTAATTATACAGCTATGGCTGGAGGTGAAGAAATAAAATATAAAGACCATGTTTTGAGAGCGAAACAAGAAGGTGTGAAACAATTAGGTTTATTAATTGACCCGCATAATAATTCAGGTTTTGCCCATTATATGAAAGGAAGAATAAATGCTTCATCAGAGCAAGTAGCTGCTATTTTAAAACCAAATCAAACTACGCTGATGGAAATTGTGATGAAGAGGGTGGTGCGCGAAGGAACTTTCAGAATTACACAAAACCGAAATGCCGAAGAGTTTAAGGATACTGATACAGGTAAAATTATTTCTTAAGAGGTGTAAGCAAATGCTCCAACCCGTTTAATTTAATTTCGTACATGGTTTGTAAAAGAATACCAAGTTTTCCTTGAGGAAAGCCTTTTCTGTTAAACCATTCTAAATAACTAACGGGTAAATTGCAAAGTAAATATCCTTTGTATCTCCCAAAAGGCATTTCCATTTTTACTAAATCCAATAAGAGCTGAGGATTTCCTTCCATAACATTACGCTTGATAAAAAAATATTTTTGTCAGATTATTTTGATTTAGTTTATTATCAATATTTGTTCCCGAAAGCACGTCTAATTCTTTTGTCCGATTCAAAAAATAACTACGATCAATGCCATGAGGCATAATTAAATCGTCAATAGTTTTTTGAAGATCATTAACGGAATGCCCTGGATGCCCTAAATGAAACATAAATTCAGCAGAATAATCTTTCTTGCCTAATTCACTAAATAATGCATCTAGGTTTTCGCTAAATGGTTGCCCGTAAAAAGTATCAGCTAAAACGTGTGGGAAATTAATAGCCAACTCGTAAGCTTCTTTTTCTCTTAGTTTTAATTGGCGGCTGGTTAAGTCTGCGATTTTTGTCCAGAGACCAAGTTCTAATCCTTGTTTTACTGTAGGCACAAACAGCTTTCCGTTTTTCCAAACTTTCATATCGCTCTTTAGCCAGCTCCACGGACTTCGGATTGGAAGTTTATTTTTTAATTTATCACTTTTAAATAAAGAAATAGTTTTAATGTACTCTTCAAAAAAATCAATATCCAAATAACAAATGCCATGATGATTAGTAACGTGATCGATTGGTATTTTACCAAGCCAAGAATCTAATAAATTAAGTTGTGTCGTTAATTCGTATTGAAGGTGTTCAAGTTTTATTTTTCTGAAGGGATAATTTTTTGCTTCGATGAATTCAAATTTTTTATCATCACCGGCTTCATCAATAGTTAAACTTGATTTGCCTGTTAATGCAGTTCCGGAAGTTAAACTAAAATGGAGGCCGATGTTAAACGTATAATTGCCGCCGTTTTGTTGTTTTAATTCTTCGCGTAAAGTAATAAGCGATTCCATTCGAGCTTCGGAATCGGGATGGGTAACGAATGCGGTAACCGTATTTATTTTTTTATCGCGTAAAGCACGAATAATTCCGTTATCTATAAAATCACAGGCGCCGTAATCATCTGCTGTTAAAATTATTCTTCCCATGGTATTACAAATGACGATAAACAATTCGGGCCACATAAGTGGCCCGAAAAAAAACATGATTAAAAATATTACTTAGTCTACAATAACCTTAACAGATTTAAAGTTTCCGTTAATACTGAAAACAACGTTGTAAAGACCTTTTCCAAATTCGGTTAGGTCAACATTTACTGATTTAGTATTTTGAGGAATAGTTCTTATGAGTTGCCCAATTGCGTTGTAAATGTTTACATCGTATTTTTCTAATACGTTTGCTTTAATGGTAAACAAACCATTGTTAGGATTTGGAACGACAGAAATATTTCCGTCATTATCAAAAGTAACCTGAGCAATTCCAGTACAAACCGCAACAGTAATTGTTGTGATTGAAGTATTACTACAACCATTTGCTGCATTGGTATAAGAGTAAGCTGTTGTATAATTACCTGCTGTAGCTTGTGTGGTAAATGTTGAACCAATCACGCCAGGACCAGAGTAAACTCCACCTGCAGGTGAACCGGTTAAAGTAAGAGATACACCACCACTTGAAACTGTACAAGCTGTGTTTGATGATACAGATAATGTAACGCCAGGCAAAGCGTTTACTGTAACTGCCGTTGTTTGTGTTCCTACACAACCGGCGGTTGTACCTGTAACCGTATAAACAGTAAGGGCGGTAGGTGTAACAGCAACAGAAGTTGTGGTTGCTCCTGTACTCCATGAATAAGTGGTTGCGCCACTAGCTGTAAGATTAGCTGGTGTACCTGAACAAACTGTTGCGCTATTTACGGCAACTGTTGGCGTTGATGCAACCCCAACCATCGTTGTATAAGTGTTTGAACATCCTGCGGCATTTGTACCTGTAACTGTATAATTTGTTGTTACAGCTGGTGAAACAACAATGGCAGCTGTGGTAGCACTTGTATTCCATGTATAAGTTGTGGCACCAACGGCGGTTAAAGTAACCGGACCGCTTGCGCTACATATACTTGCAGAGTTTGATGTTACCGTAGGTAAGGTGTTGACCGTTATATTTACATTTGTTGGTGAACTATTACATCCATTAGTTCCTGTTCCTACACATGTATAAGTGATGGTTGAAGCAGGTGTTACAGCAATTGGATTACCTGTAATTGCACCAGGATTCCACGTATACGTTGCAGCGCCAGACCCAGTAAGAGTAGAACTTTGACCTGCGCATAAATTAGTTCCAGATGCAGTAGCGTTAACAATAGGTAAAGCATTAACGGTTACAGAAACAGTATTGGTGTTTGTACAACCTGATGTTGTTCCTGTTACAGAATAAACGGAAAGTACTGTAGGGGATACTGCAACAGAAGCAGTTGTTGCGCCCGTACTCCAAGAATATGTTGTTGCTCCTGATGCTGTGATATTCGCTGATGAGCCTGAACAAATAGTTGCATTAGTAACTGCAACAGTTGGAACGGCATTAGCAACAACAGTTGTAGTTTTTGTATTCGTACATCCTAAAGAAGTTCCGATAACAGTATAAGTTGTATTAACGGCAGGCGTAACTGAAATTGCTGCAGATGTTGCGCCAGTATTCCAGCTATAAGTAGTAGCGCCACTTGCAGTTATTGTAGTAGGTGTTCCAGCACAAATAGTAGCACTGGTTACAGCAACTGTTGGTGATGGATTAACCGTTACGCTTACAATAGCTGTATTGCTACATCCTAAAGTAGTTCCCGTTACAGAATAAGTTGTATTAGAAACCGGAGATACACTTATTGTATTTGTTGTTGGTCCGGTATTCCAGATATAAGATGCTGCACCACTTCCTGTAAGTAATACACTTTGTCCTGCACAAATTGAAGTTGAAGCTGTTGTAGCTGTAACTGTTGGATTAGGATTGACAGTTATAACTTGTGAAACTGGCGCACTTGATCCAAACCCATTTGTAGATACTAAAGTAACAGTATAAGTTCCGGCAGTGGCGTAATTCACTGTTGGATTTTTTACTGATGATAGTGAAGGTGTAGCTCCTGTTAAAGTCCAGCTCCATGCTGTTGGTGTCATTGAAGACATATCGCTAAACGACACATTTTGTCCTGCGCAAGGATTAGTTGCTGCATACGAGAATGATGCGGTAGGAGGTAAACTTGATAAAGTTCCGCTGATATTTATATTATCAATGTACAAAGCTTGTCCATAATGCCCTCTATTCATAAATGAGAAAGAAACATTGCCCATGCCTGCGTAAGCAGTTAAGAAAATTGTATCAGTTCTCCATTGAACAGCGGTAGGTGTAAATTGAGTTGCTGTTTGATCTGGGGCAGTTGCTAAAGTAGTGCCTCCTTTTAAATAAACTTGCGTATAAGTTAACCCCCAATCGGTTGATACTAATACACCAAGTGAATCGCTATACGTTGCATCGTATCTAGCATAAGCAACATCAAAATACATTTTTAAATTAGTGTATCCTGTAAAATTGAATTTTGGTGTTCTGAATTCGTCTCTTGTATTGGATACATCTAAATTATAATTATCAAACATTAATGAGGCAGTACTTCCTTTACCTACAGTTGTACTTTTTGTCCACATCATTGTGTTATTTCCAGCATCAAAATTCTGCCATCCGGTAGGCGGGAAAGTTGCGCCTTGAAAACCTTCAACTAATGGAATAGTGGTAGGGCTGGAAACCGTAATGTACATGGTCTTTGTTGCTACACTAAATCCATTGACATTTGTTGCGGTTAATTGAACACTATATGTTCCAGCAGTATTATAAACTATAGAAGGGTTTTGAGCGGTTGAAGTAGCCGGAGTTCCTCCCTGAAAGATCCAACTCCATGAAGTTGGCCCAAAAGAGGATAGGTCTGTATAATTAACTGTCATGCCGGGACAAACAAACTGTTTATCAGAAGTAAAGTTGGCAATAGGAGCTAATAAACCTGTATTGTATAAATCAGCTTCCCATACACTGCGACCATAAGTTGCAGCTCTAAGTTTTCCTAATGGATAAAAAATCGATAAATCATGAACTGATACATTTGGCAAACCTGTGTTATAAGGAACCCAATTCGCCATTGTAGAATCGCGATAATAAACGCCAACGTCACAACCCACATATAAACCATCCTGAGTTCCGTTCCAATATAAAACACGATTGGTTGGAAGATTTGGTAAACCAGTAGAGTAGTTAACCCATGTGGCACCACCATCAATAGTTTTGTAAACTTTATTTCCGGTTGAATAACCTGAGAATGTTACCCATGCGCTATTTGGATCAACATCTTCTACTACAACCGAAGTTAATGCAGCACTACCAACAGGTAATGTTCCTGTTATTGTAGTCCAAGTAGTTCCTCCGTTGATTGTTTTATATACTGCTCCACTTTTAATAACATAAATAATTTGTGAATTAGAAGGCGCAACCGCAAATTCAACAATGGAACCTGCGCCTGGCATGGTGCCAATCTGAGCCCAGTTTGTTCCTTGATTTGTAGATTTAAATAATTGTACACGTCCTCCATAAATTGTGTTTGCAACTGCAGGATCTTGGTGCCAAGGTGTAACCCATGCGCCCGCTCCTGTCATTCCTGTTGTGATGCCTGTCCAAGTAGCTCCTCCATTTAAAGTTCGATTAAAAGAGCCTTGATATTGCTCGCCATACATAACATTATCGTTAGTACGGTCAATAAAGCAGTCCATACCATCACCGCCCATTGTACCGCTCCAGCCACCGGTAAATAAATTTGTTCCATTATCTTGATGACCTGTAATTGCACGACTGTAAGTAGTTGTTGAGCCGCCGATTTTGTAAATCTGAGCAATCGTCATGTTACCATTCATTGCATTAAATGATGTTCCGCTATTAGTGGTTTGAAATACACCACCGTCACACGAAATATAAATTGAAGTACCATTCTTATATGTAATATCATGAATATCGGCGTGTACATACGGAGCGCCGCTACCAGTCCAGTGTGCAAATAAAGCCCAATTGGTTCCGCCATTTGTTGTACGCCAAACATTAACACCACCTACAGCAACTTCATTGGGATTTGTTGGTGAAGCGCCGATTGATAAAGTGTACCATCCTTGCCCGCCTGTATCATTACCTGCGCTAGCCCAACCTAATAAATTTGGAGTTGTAGCCATTGATGTAAAAGAAGTACCATTATTTGTTGAGCGCCAAAAACCTAAAAACCCGCTATTAGATGATGCACTCGCTACCACATAAACGTAAGTGTTATTGGCAGGAGTAACTGCAATTGCGTAACGCTGAACACCTGAAGCAGCTAAACCTGTTGTGATAGTTGAAAAAGTATTTCCTCCATTTGTTGACTGGAAAAAGCTGGTACTACAAGCATAAACCGTTGTAGTATCACCTGGTCTGTATTCAACATCATAAATTGTTCCTGCTTGAACAGTTGACCATGTGGTTCCACCATTTGTGGTTTTAAATAAACCTACAGTTGATGCTGCAAAAATTGTATTCTTATTTAATGGATTAATTAATAATTTATAAATACGACGGCCCTGACTAACTGTCCATGCTAAACCTGTTGGTGCCCATGTTAGCCCACCGTTAGTTGATTTTAAAACGCCTAAACTATAGCAATCACCAGCATCACCATCACCTGATGCCATGTACATATTTTGTGAATTGGTTGGATCAAATACAACATCTGAACATCCGATAGCAGACAAAGCATCTGTATTAGTATTCCAAGTTGAACCTGTGTTTGTTGTGCTCCATAATCCACCATCTGGTGCGCAAGCCCAATAACCAGTAGGGCTAACAGGATCCATTCTCACCGCATTAATTCTTCCAGCGTTTGCTCCTGCTAAGTCACCAAAAGGACCAATAGGTTGCCACGTGCTTGATGTAATAGAATTCGAGATATTTTTTTGAGAAGAATTTTCATTCATATATTTTTGATATTCTTCGTAAGCTTTTGAGGCTAATGTTTTATCACCTGAAGGATAAACACGAGGCGCCATAAAATTTTCCCAACGCTTATATAATTCATAACCGCCAAGCTCTTCTTCCATTTCATAACCAATTTTTTGGTTCTTCCCTAGGCTTCTTTCTTTGCGTTCTTTAGCTTCTTCTTTTTCGTGTTCTTTGAAATATTTATTGTAACGTTTTTGAGTTACATAAAAATTTTCGCTAGGATCAGCATAATCAAAATTGGCTTTTTTGCGTAATTGCGCTTGCAACGATTGCGAAAAGCAGAATAAAATAATTAATACTGATGATAAGAATAAATTTTTTCTCATGGCTTTAGGTTTTATTTAAAAAGATAAGGTAGGAAGCCAATGTTAAAAAGTCAAGAAAACAGACATCTTTTTATTACCAAAAAGTTAAATAATAGATAGAAGTAGGATTTTTATCGACCAATTTTGGCAAAATTTATTAAAAGCTTGATTATCTAAAATGGATAGGTTTTTTTTAGGAAGTCAATTCGAATTATAAAATTCCAATTTTTAAGAAAGCGATTTCATAAATAGTAATTAAAGCTCAAGAAAGCATTAATTATTTAGGGACTGATAATTTTTCAACCTCAGAAAGTTTTCCTGTTGCATATGGGTCTCCTGATTTCATTTTCAGGGCCTCTTCATAGGCGGTTTTGGCTTCGCTCCAACGCTTCATTTTAAAATAGCCATCGGCTTTTTTAATAGTTTCTTTATATTTATCGCTGCCTAAAGTTGCAGCAATTCTATGTTTTGCATCTACATCAGGATCTCCCGGTGTATTCGTAACTGGTTCTATATCTTTTACAATTATTCCGTCTTTTTTATCAGCATCAGCTTTTTCTCTTGCTAAACGTTCTGTATCCGCTTTTTCTTTGGCTGCTTTTTCATTCGCTAATTTCTCAGCCGCCGCTTTTTCGGCATCGTCTTTGTGTTTTGCGGCTTTATCTGCTGCTAATTTATCTGCTGCTGCTTTTTGTGCTGCTATTTTATCAGCATCTGCCTTTTGTTTTGCCGCAAAATCAGCTGCCGCCTTATCTGCAGCGGCTTTATCTTTCGCTAATTTATCCGCCGCCGCTTTTTCAGCAGCAAGTTTATCTGCCGCTGCTTTGTCCGATGCGGCTTTATCTGCAGCTAATTTGTCTGCTGCAAGTTTGTCTGCTGCAGCTTTTTCTGCTACTGTTTTAGCTTTTTCTGCCGCAAGTTTATCTGCTGCTTCTTTGTCCGCCGCCGCTTTATCTTTCGCTGCCTTATCCGCCGCAAGTTTATCTCCCGCTGCTTTGTCTGCTGCTAATTTATCCGCTGCTGCTTTGTCTGCAGTTAGTTTATCTGCAGCTAATTTGTCTGCTGCAATTTTATCAGCTGCTAATTTATCAGCCACTGCTTTTTCAGTTGCTGCTTTTTCTGCAGCTAGTTTATCCGCAGCTAATTTGTCTGCAGCAAGTTTGTCCGCTGCTGCTCTATCACCAGCTGCTTTTGCCGCTGCAATTTTATCAGCTGCTAATTTATCTGCCACTGCTTTTTCAGCCGCTGCTTTTTCTGCAGCAAGTTTATCCGATGCTAATTTTTCTGCTGCAAGTTTGTCCGCCGCTGCTTTATCACCAGCTGCTTTTGCCGCTGCAATTTTATCAGCCGCTAATTTATCAGCTACAAGTTTGTCTGCTGCTGCTTTGTCCGCTGCAAGTTTGTCTGCTGCAAGTTTATCTGCTGCTGCTTTGTCTGCTGCCGCTTTATCTCTTGCTAATTTATCCGCTGCTGCCTTATCTGCTGTCGCTTTTTCTGACGCAAGTTTGTCTGCTGCCACTTTTTCTGCTACTGCTTTTTCTGCTGCAAGTTTATCTGCTGCTGCTTTATCTGCTGTCGCTTTTTCTAACGCAAGTTTGTCTGCTGCTGCTTTGTCTGCTGCTGCTTTGTCTGCGGCAAGTTTATCGGCAGCTGCCTTATCAGCTGAAGCTTTTTCCGACGCAAGTTTTTCTGCTGCCACTTTTTCTGCTGCTGCTTTGTCTGCGGCAAGTTTATCTGCTGCTGCCTTTTCAGCCGCAGCTTTATCTGCTGCAAGTTTATCGGCAGCTGCTTTTTCTGCTGTCGCTTTTTCTGCTGCTAATTTATCCGCAGCTGCTTTATCTGCAGCAGCTTTTTCTACTGCCGCTTTCTCAGCTGCTACTTTTGCTTCTTCTGCTTTTTTCTTTTCTTCATCCTTAGCACTAACACATTTTTCAGCCTTTACTAATTGGTCTTTTGGATATTGTTCATCCGGTAAAATAGCCGTTGCTTTATTATAATTCTCTTTGGCTTTATCGCAATCGGCTTTTTTTAGTGCTTCATCACCAGCTTTATTGGCAGCCGCATAACGTTCCATTATAATTCTTTCTTGATCTCTAATTTTACTTAATATAGCAAGCATCTGATTGGTGTAACCAGCATCATCCGTAAATTTTTTACCGGAAGCAGAGAAACTTGCTTTTAATAAAGGCTCGTTGAGTTGTGAGTAATCAACACCAGGTAAGGGCTTCGACATAGTTACACCTTCTAACCTGAGAACAGGCTTAAAGTTGTTTTTGTCCATTCCTTCCGGAACATTTTTTGTGTTGAGATAAAATTTCTTGGTATTATATCCCTCTTTTGCAATAACAAGTATAAACTCACTATTAGCAGGAACATCAACCACAAAATCACCCCCTCCGCTTGTTACAGATTGAGATATTTTTTTCCCACTTTCATATAAGATAATATCTACTCCGCCAAATCCCTGACCATCCTTTTCAACTATACTGCTAAACTTAAGTACCCAATTTGGTGGTGCCGTTTGAGCATGCGATATAAGAGTCATTAAAATAACTCCAAAAAATAATTTTAAGCTTGTCTTCATAATGTTGTTCAGGGCACTAAATATAATAAATGTAGTGGATAAATGCCTTATTTCGGAGAATAAATCACTAAAAATTCTTAATTAATGTACAATTTGACTTATCCTTTTTGTCTTTTAAAATGGATAGATGAATTTTTGCTTGGAGTTTCTTTTAAAATGCAAAAAACCCACCCGCCTAAGGCAGATGGGTTTAGCTTTACCCGTGATCCCGCTGGGATTCGAACCCAGGACCCTTACATTAAAAGTGTAATGCTCTACCAGCTGAGCTACGGAATCGTGATTATCGATTTATTACATATCATTATTAAGCGCCGGTTCTTTCTTGCGAAAGAACCATTTCGTGTGCGGAACTTATTACATTAAAGAACTTTTTGGTACGGGGCTGCAAATATAAAAGGTTAATTCTCTAACGCAAAATTATTTTAAACAATTATTTTAACACATTTTTTCCATAAAAAATACATTTTCAATACATTTAACCCTGTAATGACAATTACTCCTGAAATACATCTTCTTAAAGGCTTTTGCAGTCTCAAATTTGGTCAAAAACCAGCCGATGCAGAGGGGCTTTTTGGCGCTCCTGCTGAGACACAGACCCTGAATGATGATATTTTAGACACATCTTCTTTTGTACTCCATTATTGGGATTATGGGTTTTCATTGTTTTTTGATGCTCACAAAAATAATTCGCTTAATATAGTTGAAGTAGACAATAGCGACACTATTTTGTTCGGTAAGCCCGTATTTAGTCTTAAAGAAGTTGAACTGATTGAGCTTTTAAAAAACAATGGCTTTAAATTAAGCGATACCGAAAAACATGAATGGGGTGAAAAGCGACTTAGTTTTGATGACGCTGGATTGGATTGCTATTTTGAGAATGGAAAATTGACTACACTAAGCTTTAGCGCGTCTGATGCGCCTGAAAATTTCCAGTATTTCCCTAATTAAATCTCACTATCTTTGTAAAAATAAATTATCATGCCAGGAAGAGAATTATTTGGTGCCGAAGAGCGCAAAGAAATTAACGACGTAATGGAAACCGGAATATTATTCCGCTATAACCACGACGCACTTCGTAACAATCATTGGAAAGCAAAAGATTTTGAAGCCGAGGTAAAAAAAATTACCAATGCTAAATATGCCCATGCTATGAGTAGCGGTTCAACAGCTATTGCAACAGCGCTAGCTGCCAGCGGAATTGGAGCAGGTGATGAAGTAATTGTCCCTCCTTTTACCTATATAGCCACTGTTGAAGCCGTTTTGTTTATTGGCGCACTTCCAGTGTTTGCCGAAATTGACGAAACACTTTGTTTAAGTGCGGAAGGAATTAAAAAAGCCTGCACCCCGAAAACAAAAGCAGTTTGTTTGGTACACATGTGCGGCGGAATGGCAGATATGGACAGTATTATGGCTGTAATTAAAGAAAAAAATTTAATTTTAGTTGAAGATGCAGGACAAGCATTCGCTGCTTCATATAAGGGGACGTTTACAGGATTATTTGGAACAGCAGGCGCTTACTCCTTCGACTTCTTTAAAATTGCAACAGCTGGCGAAGGCGGTGTACTAGTGACGAATGATGAAGCTATTTACAAAAAAGCAGATTCGTATAGCGATCATGGTCACGATCATGTTGGGAATTTACGAGGTATGGAAAGTCATCCGTATTTAGGATTTAATTATCGGATTTCTGAATTACATGCTGGTATTGGTGTGGCACAAACACGCAAAGTACCTTTCATAAAACAAAAAAATCAGGAGCATAAAAAATTCTTAACTGATTTATTATCTAAAACTCCTGGACTCTCTTTTGCAAAAATTGCTGACCCAAGTGGCGACTCTGCAACGTTTTTAAATATTTTATTACCTGATACAGAAGCTGCAAAACGTGCAGTTGCTGAATTTAAAGCAGCAGGTGTTGCTGGTTTTGATTATTGGTTTTTGAACAATTATCATTTCATTAATCAGTGGGATCATATCAAAGAATTAAAAACTGTGAGCAAATTACCAATTGAATTATTGGGAGCTCCACAAGATTATAAAAATTTACACTTACCAAAAACACAGGAAGTAGTTGGTCGTTTAATTTCTTTTGGCGTTCGTTGTACCTGGACGAAAGAAGAAATGGAAATATTAGCCAACCAAATTTCTGAATGTGTTATTAAAGCAACTAAACCGGTTAATGCGTAATGCAACATAAAAATTTCAAAAACATTGATAAAGTAACTTACGGCCGCGGTGCGTTTTCGCAATTAGCAGAAACGGTTGAGCCTGTAAGAAAAGAAAACAAAAATTATTTTGTTTACGTAGTAGATAATTATTTCAAAGAAAAAGACCTCTCAAAAAAACTGCAAAATAAACCTGAAGATTTAGTTTACTATATTGATGTGGACCCTTACGAGCCAACAACAGCACAAATCGATTCTTTACGCGATGAAATTTTAAAAGCAAAAGGTTTACCAAGCGGTGTAATTGGAATTGGTGGCGGAAGTATAATGGATATTGCAAAAGCATTATCATTAATGTTAACCAACGAAGGTTCTTCTACTTTATATCAAGGATTAAATTTAATTAAGAAGCCAGGCATTTATCATTTAGGCGTCCCTACAATTTCCGGAACAGGTGCTGAGGTAAGTATGACGGCCGTATTAACAGGACCTGAAAAAAAATTAGGATTAAAATGTGATTGGACTGTTTTTAATCAGGTGATTTTAGATCCTGAATTAATTGCTTCTGTTCCGCGCGATTGGTGGTTTTATACAGGCATGGATACATACATTCATTGCATTGAAAGCGAAAGCGGAATTCGCAATAACGCATTTAGTTTAGCGTATGGCGAACAAGCTTTAAAACTGTGCAGAGAAATTTATTTGGATGAAAAAGCCGGACAAACACCTGAGAACAACGATAAATTAATGGTTGCATCGTTAATGGGCGGATTAAGTTTAACGTATAGTGAAGTAGGAGTGTGTCACGCTTTAAGTTATGGTTTGTCAAAAATTCATGGCACGCGTCATTGTTATGCGAACTGTATTATTTTTCAGCATTTAGCAGATGTATATCCAAAAGGACATGCAGAGTTTTCGAAAATGATTTCTAAACATAAAATTGAATTACCGCAAGGTTTATCAAAAGCCTGGGATGATAAAACATTAACAGCGATGGCACAGGTTTCTTATAATCTTCCTTTCATGTGGAATCACGCCTTTGGTGATAACTACAAAGAGATTGCTACAATGGATTACATTAAGAATTTGTTTAGAAGGATGTGATGTGACTTCGGCACTTCGACAGGCTCAGTGACCGAACTTGATTTTGTTGAAAGCATTCCGGTGGTTGAGCTTGTCGAAACCACTTTACAAGATTTTACTTCTGATAAATCAATTTCTTCACCACTTTCTTTTCTTTCGAATCTATCTCTACAAAATAAACCCCAGCATTTAACTGAAGTGAATTGAGATCAATGGTTTGATTTGATTTTAAAATGGATTGATAAACCATCTCGCCAATAGAATTAAATAATTGAATTTTACTTTCTCCTATTAAATTACTTTTTATTTCTATTATTCCTGTTGTTGGGTTTGGATAAATACTAAAACCACTTTCAGTATTCACCTCATTAATATCTGTTGTGGTTACACATTTATAAATTAATTTCCATCCGTTCTTTACTGTTGAACCATCTGATTTAAATCTTAATGTGATTGAAGTGCCTGTTGAGGTTATCGTTCCGGGAACTGTTGTTGAACCTGTGTATGCTCCCATTAATGGTGATGCGCTTGTTGGTCCGTTGTAAATAAATAACGAATCCCAACCTTGCTCTGTTGCGAAATTTTTGAATTGTAATTGTACTTTATTTATTCCATTGGGAGAAATGCTGAAGGTGTAGGCTTCGTTATCGTAATAAGTTCTGTTCGGGCCTCCCATATCGAATAAACTATCTGTACAAGGTCTCACTTCACAAGTACTGAATTTATCTTTTATCAGCTGCCAGTAATCGTAGTAACCATTATCGTAACCTAAAGCCCAAATACCAATTCCGCCAATACCGCATTGATTAACCATGTCAAATTTACGGCCCATACTATAAATGTCGTCAATCCAACATTGACGCCAATTGCCTGCGGCCACATAGGTGAAATATGGATTGTAACAATTAACTTCCCACTTTTTATTGGCAGCCGAGTAAGTTGTCGAATTGTTTTTTACATAATTGTATAAACGCGTTGTTGTAAATGAACCGGTAGTAGCGGAAGGCGCTAAATTACTAACGGTTTGCCACTCGCGGCCGTAATATGGCAGGCCTAATAAAAGTTTTGAAGGTGTTACGCCTTGTTTTAAATAATAGGTTACTGATTTAGTAAGTGTATAGTTGTAACCTGTTTGAAAATTATATAATGGAGCTTCAGGGCCTGCAGTTGTACTGCCACCATAATAATAATCGTAACCCATTATAATAAAATTAGTAAGCACAGGATTTAAATTAGGGATATCGAAAGATGTACTCCAATCAACAGCATAAAGCGCAACGCTTAATTCGTAATTGGGGTTAGCTATTACTAATGCATTTTTTAAGTTCACCATAAAATTTTTGAAAGGTGTTTTATCACTGCTGCCCATGCCTTCAAAGTCAATATTCACGCCATTGCCACCTCTGCTATTAAGCAATGATACCATGTTGTTAATGAAAGTTGTTTGTGCAGATGAACTTGCCCAAAATGTAGCGTGACTCGCAAATAAGGTTGCGCAAATATGAATTTTTTTACCATTTGCTTTTGCAGCAGTAACAGCAGCGCTAGTGCTCCAAGCGAATGAGCTATTAGTATTTTGCCCCGTGGTCGGTGATACTGCGTAATCAAAATAACAGAAATCGCTTAACATTGTCCAATCATAAGCAGTGTAAGTTGTACCGTTCCAATAAGGATGCCAGCCATAAACTTTCTTTTTTAGAGTACAGGCTTCAGGTGAACTTAATTTTTGTTGAGAAGAGGAAATGGTGTTATTTAAACTATCCCACGATTGATCGGTTGAAAAATTAAATTGCTTGTAAAATTCAGATTGCTCTTGCATAATAGATTTATATGGTGTTTGAGAAACAACACTAAATCCAAGAATTAGTAAAAGAGAAATGTAAACCTTTTTCATGCTTTACGAATGTACAACAATAAAGTCATAGTTGCGTTAAGGGGAATTTATTAAAACAATTTAGATGTATTTGCTCTTCTTAGCTTTTTCAATCGCTTCAGCCTTCGAATGCACTTCTAATTTTAAATAAATATTTTTGATGTGTGATTTCACAGTTTCTTTATCTACAAATAATTGGTCGGCTATGGTTGAATAACTTTTTCCTGATGACAATAACTCCAATACTTCCAATTCACGTGCGGTTAAAGGGCTTTGTCTGTTTTTGTGAAACGACGAAACTACTAATCTTGCAATATTCGTACTCATAGGTGCGCCGCCGTTTTCCAATTCTTTTAAAGAATCAATTAATTTTTGAGGTGGCGTGTTTTTAGTAAGATAACCGCTTGCCCCTTCGCATAAAGCTTTAAAAACTAAATCATCATTTTCATAAACAGTTACAACAACAACTTGTGTATTGGGTGATAAAACTTTTATTTTCGGAATCGCTTCAATACCATTCATACCTGGCAATTCAATATCCATTAAACAAATATCAGGCGCATCATCTTTTACATTTTTAATTGCGGCTTCAGCGTTTGAATAAGCATTGGCAACTGTATAATCACCACTTTGCTGAATTAAGGTAACAAATGCGTTACGAATAATATGATCATCTTCAACAATAATTATTCTTTTTGGAGATTGATGTTTCATGGTAGTAGAGTTTGAATGTTTTTATTAATCTTTAAAATAATTTCTGTTCCCGATTCTTTCTCGGATTGAATTTGTAATGTTGCTCCTGCTTTATTAGCGCGTTGTTGCATGTTAGATAAACCAAAACTATTTTTATCGGTTTTCATTTCGAAACCCGTGCCATTATCTTTTAATTTAACAGCAATAGCAACGCCGTTAGGTTCAATACTAAGCATTACTTTATTAGCTTTCGAATGTTTAATCGTATTGGATAAAGCCTCTTTGAAAATCATCGCTATGTTTCTTCCCGAACTCGGATGTTGTTTAATGTTTTTAAATTCTTCTTCTAAACCGCTCACCTCGAACTCGCAACCTGTACCGTAAAATAATTCATCACCAAAATCTTTAATACGAATAATAATTTCATATAAATTATCGTTGCCAGGATTAATAGACCAAATAAAATCTTTTGTACCTTGATATAAACGCGATGTGTTTTGTGAAATCACATCTAAAATACTAATGGCTTCTTTGTTTTCTTTTGGAATATGTATGCGGGCCATCTCTACCAGCATGGAAATACGTGTTAGGCCATTACCAAATTCATCATGTAAATCCAAAGCCGCTGCTTTACGAACTTTTTCGTTTTCTTCCTTACGGATTTCTTCTACTTCTCTTAGATGCGCTATTTTATTTCTTAAACGTATCCGATAAACTGCCCAGCTCGCCAAAATAATTCCTACCACAATTAAAATAAAAAACCACCACGTATTCCAAAACGGAGGAGAAATGATAAATGGAAATATAAAAGGTTGTGATTCCGTTCCTTCTGTATTTACAGCCTTCACCTCTAAATTGTAATTTCCAGGAGCTAAATTGGCAAAGGCCAACGAAAATATTTGTGAAGGATTTACTTTAGTCCAAACCGACGAGGATTGTTGTAAACGATAAAATAAATTAATGTTATCTGCTCCGGAAAAATCAGGAACTGAAAATATGAAGTATAATTTATTTTGGTTATAACTTAAATTTAAGGGCGCATTGGATGCGGTTGAAATGCTGTCCTTAAAATTATCGATGCGTAATGATTTCAAAAAAATATCTGGCGTGTTTTTATTGATAATTTGTTTATCGGGATAAATGCTCACAAGTCCTCCAATTCCCCCAAACAATAACTCGCCATCAAAAGCTTTATGAAAACCAGCGGAGTTAAATTCATTAATACAAACACCATCAGAGGCGCTGTAGCTTTTAAATTCTTGTTTTTCGGGATCAAAAACTGAAATACCAAAATTAGTGGTCATCCAAAAAGAGCCTTTGTTATCGCGCAGCAAACCATAAATAAAACTATTGGATAAACCTTTTACGAAGTAAAAATTTTTAAAAATGCCTTTACCTTCCAGGTTTTTAAGTATGCTTAACCCTTTAGTTGTAGCTACAATAATTTCACCTTTTGTGGTTTCATTAACGTCCATTACACGGTTAAATACAAGGCTGTTTGTATCGGCTACATTATTGCTGTAAAATTTATTTATGTTGGTAATGATATTTACACAAAATAAACCTTTTGATGTGCCAATCCACCAATTATTTTTAGTATCAATATAAAAACAGCTAGGCGATTCGAATTTATATTTTTCGTTATTAATTTCAACTTCGCTAATGGTTTTTGTTTTACCGGTAGTGGTATTATAAACAACAATTCCTTGCCAGGTGCATAAAATTAATTCATCCTTTGTGTATTTTACAATACGCACCACATGATTACGTTTATTTGAAGATAGTGGCTCAAGAACAGTATTAAGCGTATTCGTTTTTTTATCTACTTTGTAAAAAGCGTTTCCAAATGCCGTCCAAATAGTATTATCATCATCACAATATATAGCTTCTATAAAGCGATTGGTTTTTAAAAGTTGTGCATTTGGACCAATAATATTAAAGGTTTTAGTTTTGCGATCTAATTTACACAAGCCATAGTTAAGTCCAGCCCAAATAATTCCGTCTTTATCTTTAACAGTGCCGAAAAAATTCAAATCATTATTGCTTAACATCGCGGAAGCCATCGAGAATGAGTTTTTTGAATAGCTGTAATTAAATGCTCCTGCATCACGTGTGCCAATCCAAACAATATCATCTTTAGAATTTGGGTTCTGATAAAGAGAGGTGATATCGTTACTTTGTAAACCAAAACGGTTATTGGGGTTTTTGTAAAAATTTTTATCAACGTATAACGAGTCGTTATCTGTTGTGCAAACTCTGTATAAACCGCTATTGGTACCAAGCCATATTTTATTTTGATTATCGATTATGGCATTAGTAATAGAAGCATTCTGAAAATTACCAAGCGTAACCGTTTTAAGGTTTTTGGTTTGCATATTGTACCTGTAATACAAATTAGCAACAGAAAAATAAATGAAATTATTTTTGGCTAAAACGGTATTACATTCAATTGCATTTCCATATTGTGTTTTACTAAGAGTATAAAAGTCGAGCAGGGGTTTAAATGTATTGCTAATTTTATCTAGTTGAAATACGCCTTTGTTGGTAGCGGCAAATAAATTATTGTTTTTATCAGAGCAAACTGAAAAGGTAATAGTGCGCAATTCGTTTTTTTCTTTTTCTTCAAATTCAAAAGGATGTAAACAGAAAATATTTTTAGAAGTGATATCGATTTTTGAAAGGCCTTTTGCAGTGTATAATAATAAAGTATTGTTAACAAACCAGATTTTGTAAAGTGAAGTTGTTTTTTCTTCCGGCTTTAATTCTTCCTTGCAATGTGTAACAAGAGATGTGTTCAAATCCATTTTATCTAAACCCCCCGCGCTTAAGGTCCATAAGTTGTTGTTATCACTGCAAAACGAGAAAATGTCATCACCAGAAATTGTTTTTGAATCGAAGGGTTTAAAGTTATAGTGGTCGATAATACGGCCATCGTAACGATTTAGTCCGTCTTGTGTTCCAAGCCAAATAAAACCTTTTTTGTCTTGTAAAATAGAGCTGATACTACTTTGCGATAAACCTTGTTCGAGCCAAACTTGATTAAAAAATCCATGATCTTGAGCGGAAATTACAAAGGTGATTAGAAGAGTAAAAATAGTAAATATTTTTTGAAGTGCTTTAAACATTAATGCAAATTACGAATTTTTAACCTGAAAAGACTCACCCTTTTTGGGGTAATAAAAATCGTTTGGGGAGGTGATTAGACCATTAAATAGTGAGAGAGTAGGCTATTCCTAAAATATAAATGGTTTCAGGATCAGAAATTAAGTACTCTGATTGAATGAGGTAATACAAATTAACTGATTGATTTTTTTTGATTTGATACTCAGCACCAATTACATTTCTTATTCGATGAAAACCATTGTCGGTTAATGGTCCTTTTCCTTTAGGATCTCTTATTTGGTAGCGTACCTCACAGGAAATGTACGGGCTTATTTTTTTCAGAGAAGTTAATTTTAAATCTGTTTTTAAACGCAAAAATTGTTCAACCAGTTTTCCTTTTTCGCTCGTGTAATAATCGCCTACTTCAGATTGATAACGTACACGTTCGCTGATTGTAAATTTTTCAAATTTCTTTTTAAAAATAACATCTAGCATAAGGCGATGACGATAACTAAAGCTCCCATCTAAACGCCTTTTCTGAATGGCGCGATAAGTGGGACTGATTTTAATAAAACTGTTTAGTTTGTAATCTACACCTAGGTTAGTATAAAACAAATTAATACGCTGATAATTTTCTTTCAGTCGTAATTCCTCATCAATAACAAGAGTCAGTTTTTTTGAAACAGGATGTTGCAACGAGAATGTAATCCACGAGCCCGCGTCGTTACTAACCTGTGCTTTACCTGTGTAAAAACAAGCTAATAAAAAAAACAAAAATATAAATTGTTTGCGCCTCACTATTTCAAAATAACAAAATCTGGCAGTGTGATAACCTCTTTCTTTTTGGTTATTTCTGTTTTTGCAAGTACTTCTATGGGATTACCTTTTGGAGATGAATTAGCATCTTTTCCAATAACATATACTTTATAAGTTCCTTTACGTAGGTAGTTAAATTTAAAGGAACCATCATAAGATGTTTTAACGCTTTCGCCTATTTCGGTACCATCGCCATAAATTATATATACGTTTTCGCTTGGTAAATAATATTCTGAAGTTACGTTAGTAAAAAACGCGTCGTAATTTTTTACATAAACCTTTCCTTGAATGGTGGCGAAACCACCTTCGCCTGGTTTCTTTTTACACGAAAAGGTGCAGACACTAATAAGTAATAGTAATGTAATTGCTCTCATTGGCTTTTTAATCAAAGATAATGTTTAAATGACAAATGTTAATATGGAGTTTACAGAAGTCCTTTATTCGCGACCAATACCGTCTTACTTGAGGCTAAGCACCTTTTCAAATGCTAAGCTTACGCTATTTATTTTTGGGTTTTGTCATAAAAAAACAGGTGCCTGAAGAGGCGTGAAAAACGCAAAAAGCCCCGCATTTCTGCGAGGCTTTGGTGGGGAGTACTGGGTTCGAACCAGTGACCCTCTGCTTGTAAGGCAGATGCTCTGAACCAGCTGAGCTAATCCCCCGTGCGGCGTTGCGGCCGTTTCGGATTGCAAAGATGGGAGGTGTTTTTGGAAAAGCAAAGCCTGGCAAACTCATTTCTGCTGTGAACGCGCCAATACTTCTCCATAAGGGGGCCCAACAATTTCATTTTCA
>JAYTSW010000430.1:0-3747 GCA_043745425.1 Sphingobacteriaceae bacterium
CTTTTAAAAAGCGCCCAAGTGTTCGAGTATCTTAACCATGCTAAAGAGTACGGCATTAGCGCCGATAATATCAAAGCGGATTTTAACGCCGTTATTAAACGTAGCCGCGATGTGGCTGACGGGATGAGCAAAGGCATTCAATTTTTAATGAAGAAAAATAAAATTGATGTAATCATGGGAACGGCTAAAGTAAAGCCCGGTAAAAAAGTAGAAGTAAAAGATGCAGAAGGAAAAATTACAATTTACGACGGAAAACATATTATTATTGCAACAGGCGCACGTTCTCGTCAGTTACCAAATTTACCACAGGATGGTAAAAAAATTATTGGTTACCGCGAGGCAATGAGCTTACCAAAATTACCTAAAACAATGGTAGTGGTTGGTTCAGGTGCTATTGGTGTTGAGTTCGCTTATTTTTATGCAACGATGGGAACAAAAGTGACTATTGTTGAATTTTTACCAAATCTTGTTCCTGTTGAAGACGAAGAAGTATCAAAAAATTTAGAACGCTCTTTCCGTAAAATTGGAATCACCGTTATGACAGAAGCTTCTGTTGAAAGTGTAGATACAAAAGGTGCAGAATGTAAAGTAAAAGTAAAATCCAAAATTGGTGAGGTAATTCTTGATGCAGAAGTTGTTTTATCAGCGGTTGGTATTGCATCAAACATTGAAGGTATTGGTTTAGAAGAAACAGGAATTAAAACGGATAAAGGAAAAATTCTTACTGATAAATTTTATGCAACAAACGTAGCGGGTTATTATGCTATTGGGGATTGTAGTCCAGGACAAGCTCTTGCTCACGTAGCGAGCGCTGAAGGTATTACTTGCGTAGAAAAAATTAAAGGATTACATGTTGATCCGATTGATTACAATAATATTCCAGGCTGTACCTATTGTCAGCCGGAAATTGCTTCTGTTGGATTTACTGAGAAAAAAGCAATTGAAGCTGGTTACACTCTTAAAGTAGGGAAATTTCCTTTTATGGCATCCGGTAAAGCAAAAGCAGCGGGTTCACCTGATGGTTTTGTGAAATTAATTTTTGATGCTAAATACGGAGAGTTATTAGGCGCACATTTTATTGGTGCTAATGTTACCGAAATGATTGCAGAAGTTGTTGCCATTCGAAAATTAGAGACAACAGGACATGAATTAATTAAAACCATTCACCCTCACCCGACCATGAGTGAGGCTATTATGGAGGCAGCAGCAGCAGCTTACGGTGAAGTAATTCATATTTAAAAATTTCAAAGTTTTAAAAGAGCCTTTACAATATTGTAAGGGCTTTTTTATTTTCTCTAGGATTTTCATCACCTCCCGCCTATCTCTTAAGTCCCTTTTGTCTCTTCAGTCTTTTTGTCCCTTAAGTCACATAACTCCCTTTTTACTATATTTACTACTGATTTGAAAAAGAAATTTCTCATATTATTTATTTTCCTTAGCGGTTTTGTTTTTGCGCAACAAAAGACGGGCAAGAATTGGTTTTTGTTGGATAGCATCAACGAAAAAGAACTTTCGGTACAGGATAAATATTTATTCGATTCCATTCTCCCACTCTATCACAAAGCTAATCACGATTCAATTCGCCTAAAACAAGTTATTTTTTTAGCAAATACTTTGGGCGACGAAAGAATCTGGCCACGGTATAATTATCTTGCTCTTAAAATGGCTGAAAAAGGTGGGGAAGAAAAAGTGTATCTCATTTATAAAACTTATGCTTTAAACAATATTGCTTATCAATTTTCGATGCTTAAAAATGATAATAAAAAAGCGTTAGAAATTTACGCCGACATTTACAAAATTCAAAATAGATTAAATGATTTAACGGGCTTATCGGCCACAACAAATAATTTAGCTAACATTTATAAAAAACAAGGCGAAATTGATAAGTCGATTGAATACCATTTAAAATCCTTAAACCTAAAAGAAAAAAATAACGACCAGCTTGGCGTTGGCATTTCTTATAATAATTTAGGTTCTATTTATAAAGATCAGGGTGATTTAACCTCTGCTGTTAATTGCTATTCGAAAGCTCTCAAAATTTTTGAAGCTAAAAAAGATAACCGTCAAATTGCAAGCGCACTTAATAATTTAGGACGCATCTACCAAAATCAGGGCGACTATGCTAAATCATTGGAGAATTATAAAAGAGCAAAAATCTTGTTTGATTATATTGGCGAAAAACAATCTTACAGTGCAACCTTAAATAACATTGGTGAAGTTTACGAAGACAATAACGATCATGTAACTGCACTGAAACATTTTTATGAAGCCAAGAAAATAAGGGAAAACCTTGGTGATAAAATAGGAGTTGGACTCTCTTATCTTTTTATTGCTGCCGCTTACAAGAGTATGGGTCAAATGGACAGCTCTATACTGTTATTAAATAAAAGTCGTGTTTGTTTTGAAGGGGACGAGAACAAGTTATCCTTAACACAGGTTTATTCGTTATTAGCTGACATTTATTATAAGAAAAATGATTTATCAAAAGCTGAAAGTTATGCGAAACAAGCCTTGCAAATTGCACAGACATTCGGTTTTCCTGCTCTCATAAGAGACCCTTCACTTATATTATATAGAATTTATAAAAACCAATCTAAAATAGGGCCTTCGCTTCAAATGTTTGAGCAATACGTTAAAATGCGAGACAGCTTGGAAAGAATCGAAAACAAAAAAGGGATTTTACGTCAGCAATTCAGATCAGAATATGATAAGAAAATTGTTGCAGATAGTATTTCTCAGGCTAATGTAAGAATGATAGAGCAAAATAAACACGATCATGAAATTGCGCGACAACGTTTATTTACTTACGGTGGTGTATTTGGTTTTGTGTTGATGCTAATCATTGCATTTATTTCTTTCAGAGCATTTAAAAACAAACAACACGCCAATAAAGAAATAACTCAGCAAAAAATTATTATTGAAGAAAAACAAAAAGCCATTGTTGATTCTATTAATTATGCGAAAAGAATTCAATATACTTTATTAGCTCACGCTGATTTATTGAATGAAAATCTAAATGCACATTTTGTTTTATTTAAACCGAAAGATATTGTAAGTGGCGACTTTTATTGGGCGACTTCAGTAAGCAGCAGTAAGAAAGCAGAAGGCAATAAGTTTTACTTAGCCGTTTGCGACAGTACAGGTCACGGTGTGCCGGGAGCCTTTATGAGTTTATTAAATATTGGTTTTTTAAGTGAAGCGATTAACGAAAAAGGGATTTACAAACCCAATGAGATTTTTAATTACGTAAGACAAAAATTAATCGCCAGCATATCGAAGGAAGAACAGAAAGATGGTTTCGACGGCACACTAATTTGTTTTGATAAATCGAACAACACCATCACCTACTCCTCTGCCAATAACAGAGTATTGTTATTTAATGATGGCTTACTGAAAGAATTGCCTTATGATAAAATGCCTGTTGGACAAGGAGAAAAACAGGATTCGTTTAGTTCTTACCAAGTGCATTATAAAAAAGGTGATATTTTATATTTACTTACCGACGGTTACAGCGATCAGTTTGGCGGACCGGCAGGAAAAAAATTCAAGTACAAACAATTCAGTAATACTTTAAACGAAATTGCTTCTCTCCCATTAAACCAACAAAAAGAAAAACTTGAAAGCTCTTTCCACACCTGGAAAGGTGAATTGGAACAAGTAGACGATGTTTGTGTTATAGGCATACGTTTATAAATTGTATATTTATGATTGAAAGGAGCGATAAAATCACCCCCCTCTTGCCAAAAA
>JAYTSW010000431.1:0-3744 GCA_043745425.1 Sphingobacteriaceae bacterium
AATTAAAACTGACCAATAGCCAAAATCGATGGCAAAAGCAAATGGCATGGAGATAATATAAATGAAAATTATTTTTTTGAGGAACAAACTATACGAATAAGGAATGGGTGTGTTCTTAATTCTCTCACAGGCACCTGTGATATCCAAAAAAGAACGGACCTCTTCTTCAAACACCAAAATATGAGTATCACTAAAAACACCTTGCTTATTCAGATTATAAATATGTTGAGAAATCAGCTTCACCATGTAAGTAGGTTTGTGCTTAGCTTTCAGGTATTCGTTTTTATCAAAACCCTCGAATGATTGTATCTCATCTGAATCTTCACGGTCCTTTAAATGGTTCTTTAAACTAAAGACAAAAGTGGTGATCAATTTCCTTAATAAGACCTTATCCCTCCGATTGCCTTCAGGTAAAAGCGTTTCTATCTTTATCTGGAGGTTCCTTGTATTATTCACTAGACTTCCCCAATTCTTTCTTCCCTCCCACCAACGGTCGTATGCTGAGTTGATACGGAATACCAATAATGTTGAGAGGACGAAACCTAAGATCTGGTGAAATACCGTTGAAGATTTTATCTCCAGATGAAAATAATCATCCACAATAAAAACAACAGCACCGGTAAAAACAGCAACAACCAGCATTGTAGGAAACAATCGTCTTGCTGTATCACTTTTATGAAACTCGAAAATTAATTTAATCCAGTCTTTTGGGTTATATGTTATCATACTATAAAAATAAAAGGGAAATTGATGTTTCAATTTCCCTTTAAGTAATATTAAAATTAATTATAAAGTTCCTCTTAAAGCTTGCTCACGTTCTATACTTTCAAATAAAGCTTTAAAGTTACCGGCACCAAAACCCTTAGCACCCATACGTTGAATCACTTCATAAAATAAAGTTGGACGATCTTCAACAGGCTTAGTAAATATTTGCAATAAATATCCTTCTTCATCAGCATCAACTAAAATAGAAAGACGTTGTAATTCTTTAATGTCTTCTTTCATCATATCCCTATGCACACCTAAGCGTTTTGGAATTTCATCATAATAAGCTTGTGGAGGTGGTGGTAAAAATTCAATACCACGTGCTTTTAACTCGGCAACCGTTTTAATAATATCATCCGTGGCTAAAGCTAAATGTTGAACACCCGGACTTTCATAAAAATCAATGTATTCCTCAATCTGCGATTTTTTCTTTCCTTTTGCAGGTTCGTTAATCGGAAATTTAATACGGCCATTACCATTACTCATTACTTTACTCATTAAAGCTGAATATTCGGTAGTAATTTGTTTGTCATCGAAACTTAAAAAATTTACAAAGCCCATTACTTCTTCATACCATTTAACAGTATCATTCATTTGATTCCAACCAACATTCCCAACCATATGATCGATAAATTTTAAACCAACCGGAGCTGGATTATAATCGCTTTTCCATTCTTTAAAGCCAGGCAAAAAAGCACCCTTATAATTTTTTCGTTCAACAAACATGTGAACTGTTTCTCCGTATGTATAAATACCTGCACGCACTACTTCACCATGCTCATCTTTTTCAACTACAGGCTCCATAAAAGATTTTGCGCCACGTTTTGTTGTTTCTTCATAAGCCTTGCGCGCATCCTCTACCCATAACGCAATTACTTTTACACCATCCCCATGTTTTTTCACATGTTCCCCAATAGGAGAATCACTTTTTAAAGCAGTTGTTAATACTAAACGGATTTTATCTTGTTTTAAAACATAAGATACTCTATCCGTTAAACCGGTTTCTAATCCTGCATAAGCGTAAGATTGAAATCCGAATGCTGTTTTATAGTAGTGGGCAGATTGCTTTGCGTTACCTACATAAAATTCTACATAGTCTGTTCCTAATAATGGGAGGAAATCCTGAGCACCTTCAAATATTTTTTCTAAACCGTACTCAACGTTTTTTACTTCTTTTGCCATTTTAATTTTTTTAGATTTTATTACTTATTGAATTAATTTGAATTGCACAAAATTAATTCGACAATTGTGCCATATGTTGCGCCTGAATAGCTATACTTAGGTAAGAGTTCATTTTACTTTTCAAATTTACTATTTAAACTTTTACACCAATCACACAAACGTCATCAACTTGTTCGTGTTTTCCGCGCCAACTAATAAAGGATTCCTCCAGTAAATCATGCTGTTCGTTCATGCTCATGTGAGCTATTGATTGAATTAATTTCTGAAGTTTTTTAAATTTAAATTTCTTTCCGCTTTGTCCCCCAAACTGATCTGAATAACCATCTGTTAAAACATAAACGCAATCGCCTGTCTGTAACTGAATGGTAACATCATCGAATAATTTATGGCCTCCAACGTAGCCACCAATTGAGTGCTTACTTGGTTTATATTCTATTAACTCCCCATTTCTGATTAACAATAATGGACGATGAGCTCCTGAAAACTGCATAATCATATTTTTTGGATGATAAGCACACAACGCAATGTCCATACCGTCATTGGAAGAATGGTCAGAACTTTTGTTCAGCATCGCTCGCAATCTTTCGTCTAACATCGCTAAAACTTGTCCGGGAGTAGTTACATTTTGATCTTTTATAACCTGTCCCATCAAATCATTACAAATTAATGACATGAAAGCACCTGGCACACCGTGACCGGTACAATCTGCTGCTGCAAAAACTGTAATGCCATCTCTGAATGTTTCAATCCAATAAAAATCTCCGCTCACAATATCTTTAGGGCGGTAATACACAAAACTTTCGCTAAACGATTCTTTTAATAAATCAGTATCCGGCATTAGGGCTTGCTGAATTTTTTTGGCGTACTTAATGCTATCTGTAATGTCTTTATTTTTTTCTTCAATGATGGCTTTCTGACTAATTACTTCTTCCGTACGTTCTTTAACTTTCTCCTCAAGGTTCTCATACAAGCTAGCATTATCTAATGCGATTGCAATGGATAAAGCAAGGTTACGTAAAATATTAACTTGATATTCTGAATAAGCATCTTTCGTAAAACTCTGAACTGTTAATACACCAATTTTTTTATCCTTAGTGAACAGTGGTAAATAAATTAATGATTCCGGCGATTTACCAGCTATAGGCGCTTTAAGCACCTTAATGTATTTACTGTATTCAACTTTATTGTTATTAATAATAATTTCTCGCTCCTTATCAAAACACCAAACTGCGTAACGATCTTTATCACTGCAATGAAATTCAAAAAACGGCATTTTCTCATTGCGTTCAATAAATCCAGGAAACTGTAAACTATGGGAAACAGGATTATATAAACCAATACCAAATGATTCAGATGGCATTAGCGTATTAATATTCTGATACACTTTCGAGACAATAGTTTCAACAGACAATGAAGATGAAATATCTTTTGTTATTTGCGCAATTAATTTTGTGTCCTGAAAGTTTTTCTCAAGAAGTTCTTTTTGCTTTGTCACTTCATAAGTACGTTGTTCAACACGTTCTTCCATGTTTTCATATAAGGAAGCATTATCAATCGCAATACCAATATGTACAGCAAGATTTCGTAAAATATTTAAATGGTACTCAGAATATGCATTTGTGCTAAAACTTTGTACAGAAATAACGCCCAATTTTTTATCTTTTCCATGAATAGGTAAGAACATCATCGCTTCGGTATCATCTCCTTGAATAGCGCTATAATCCTTTTTTATATATTTCCCGTGTTCAGTCCTATAGTCATTAATAAAGACTTCTTCATCCTTATTAAAACACCAAA
>JAYTSW010000432.1:0-14076 GCA_043745425.1 Sphingobacteriaceae bacterium
TAACTGCATGCTTTTCTTTTTGTGCTCTTCAAAATTTCCAAAAGCTAAGGCATCTAACTTTTCTTTTTTAGTCATGTTTGGATTGCCAAACTGCTTACGAATTTCATCTTCGCAACGGTCTACATATTTTTCAAACTTAAAGGGAGCCCACACATATTCTTTCTTAATAGCTTCTTTATCAAACTTAAATTCTTCAGGTAAACCACCTTCGATTTTAGATTTAATATCTAAACCTTCGTAAGTTTTCGGAAGTTGACGGTTGTCAAATAAAAACGGTTTCGAAATCATGATAACATGTTTCTTACGCTTAGGATCTATCATGGATAAACCTTCAATGCGCAGACCTTTTTTCTTAAGGCCATTATACTTGCTTTCAAAATTCTTTAATATCTCAAACATATCGTTAACTTAAAGTGGGACTATAAAGTTACTAACAAAACCTGTTAATAAATTGAGCTTTTAGACGAAGGGGGCTTTTATTAGGGGGAATAGTTTGTTGAAATAGTGTTGCTAAGCTGTTTGAAAGTGGTTAATTATTTACTAATAACGATATATTATATTGATTATCAATAATTTACATTAGAAATTTTTGATGTTTATTACTTTGAAACGGTACTTAATCTCTTCTTTCCAAAATCCAAAATAGAGTCGATAAACTCGTAAGGTTTATAATGATTTATGGCTGCCTGATGATATATACAAGTGGCTGGCGTCATGCCTGGTAAAGAGTTCACTTCAATAAAAATAACTTCAATTTTATTGGCATCAAAAATTCTGACAAATGCATCAATACGACAATAGCCAATTACACCTAATGCTTTTGCAGCCGTACCTAAAGCTTGTTTTACTTTATCTGAAATTTGCTGACGTTCTTTTGCATTAGATGAATATCGCGCAGGTGTTATGTTTTGACCCTGGCCCGCTAAAAATTTTTCTTCCAGACTTAAAATATCTCCTTCCGCCAAAGCTTCTGACGCTTCAAATACTTCGTATTCTAATTCTCCATTTGAATTAAATTTGGTAAGCATTCCTCCTGTAATTTCTAAAAAATGTTTGGCGCCATTTTTCGAAATTAATTCTTCAACCAATAGTAATTGTTTTTGCGGAAATTCTTCTTTTGGTTTTATGTGTAATATTTCAGCAGCTTTTGCATCTAACTCTTCCCCTACTCTAAACATTAACGTTGCAAATGCATCAAACTCTTCGAATGACTTTATTTTTTTTACTGCGCTACTGCAACCATCATCAACCGGTTTTGCAATAAAAGGATATTTATACTCCGTTTGGAGTTTTGTTTTTAATTCCTCTTTTTTTGTTTTCCAATCAGCCGCTGTAATCAACATATGCTTCGCGACCAACAAACCGTTCTTCATTAAAATTTCGTTGGTGCGATATTTATCAATAGTAATTTCAGAACTTGATTTATCTGAACCATTATAAGATAAACCAACTTGTTCTAATTTTTCCTGAACCGATCCATCTTCGCCTGGTCTTCCATGTAAAGCAATAAACACTTGTTTCGCTTCCTTTGCTAAATCTTGATACGATAATAATTGTGGTGCTTCTAAATTACTTGCAGAAGAATATTTTTCGGTTACAGTATTACATTCTTTTATTATTTGTTTAATTATCGGATGAACTTTGTATGAATTTACTTTTTCTTTAATGTCATCTGCATTATCCTTTAGTAAAAGATTAACCGGAATTTTATAAATCAAATGATTTTCGTTACTACCGGTAAGAAAAACAGGAATAGGAGAATACTTTTCTGAGGAAGCTAACTTTTCGTAAATATTTCTTCCACTCTCTACCGAAATATGTCTTTCAGAAGAATAGCCGCCCAAAATAACAGCAACTTTTACTTTATTGCTTCCTGCATTTTTTTCATTACTAATATTTGTGTCGAGTTGTTTTAAAAACTGATCGTAATTAGTTCCTCCCTTTAAACTTTTAATTCGTTTTGCTAATGATGTACGAATAATAAAAGTTAAAAACTGAGAAGGATTTAATCCGATTTCAGCCGCCTGATGAAAAAAGAAAGAAGACGGCATCATGCCAGAAGTTGTGTTCGGATCATTCAAAAATATTTTTCCACTCGTGCTTAAAAAACCATCGATGCGTGCGTAAACGTCAAAATTTAATTCGTAAAATAATTTTTCACAATCTTTTCTAATCGCATTTATTTGTTCGTCCGGTAAATCAATAGGGGTAATTTTTCTGGACAATCCTGGCATGTATTTACTTCTGTAATCGAACAATTCTTTTCCTTTGCGAATTTCAGTTGGTGGCAAGGCAATTGCTTTTCCTTTTTCATCTTCAATAACAATACAACTGAATTCTTTTCCATCAATAAACCCTTCAATCAATACTGTACTTTCGCCATCTAAACTTTCTGCAACTAATCCGTCTTTATTGTTTAATTCTGAATTAAAAACTTCAATTAAAATATTAGGATCATTAATTATTTGCCCTCCATCAATTCGAATTGGCATACCAATACCTTCGCGGATGTCGGTTAAATACCGAACATATTCTATCTTTCCTTCTTCATCTAATTTATTCCATTCTCCGGCGTCTACCCATTTTGTGAATAATGCTTTTTCAACGGCCGACATAAAATCAAATTCGCTATCCTTACTTAAAATACTTACACCAATAGAAGAACCTTGATTAGCTGGTTTTATAACAATTGGAAAACCAATTTCTTTTTTTGCCTTTTCAAAAACACCTTTACAATTTCCGTTTATCCAATCGTTTCTATCAATAGTGAAAAATGGGGGCGAATTAAATCCGGCTTTTACCATCATGTTTTTCTGAACAGCTTTATCAATCCCAATTGCAGAAGGTAAAACACCAGAACCAGAATACGGAATGCTTAAGTATTCAAATAATCCTTGTATGCGCCCATCTTCCCCGTAAGGGCCGTGCAAGCATAAAAAAGCAAAATCAATTAAATTTTTTAAATCATCAACTTTTACTTTTTTTCCGATTTTTGAAATTAATTCTTCTTGTTGCGTTGAATTTAATTCTCCCAAATTCTCAGCGTAATATTGAAATTCAGTATTAGTTTCAGGCAGAAATTCAACCGGCGGATAAAAATCACGAATGGTTCCTTTGTAAACAAATTGCCAATCCAATAACACAAAATTCCCGAATGAATCCACAAACAAGGGAATGGCTTCAAAAATAGATTTATTTAAATTATCATAAACAGTACGGCCTCCTGCAAAAGAAATTTCGCGCTCCTTTGAACGGCCACCAAAAATAATTCCAACTTTAAGTTTCAACATAAAATAGTTCAGATTTTAAAGTTCAAAATAATAAGCCCTGTTTAGATTCGCGATAAAAGAATTAATTAACGGAATAATTAACAAAGTTAGATGTTAGTATTGAGAAAGTCTACCAGCTTTCGGGTGGCAATAGCCCTGTGACTAATCTCGTTTTTTTCTTCCAAAGTCATTTGAGCAAATGTTCTGTCAAAGCCATTCGAGATAAAAACAGGATCGTAGCCAAAGCCCCCGTTTCCAATGGGTTGAAGGGTTATTTGTCCTTTAATTTCACCTTCAAAATAATGCTCTTGACCTTGAATTACTAAGGCAATAACGGTTTTAAAACAAGCATTTCTATTGGTTTTTTGACCCAATTCCTTTAACAATTTTTGAGTGTTATTAGTGTCGTTTTTAGGCTCTCCTGCATATCGGGCAGAAAAAACGCCTGGTTCGTTATTTAAGGCTTCCACTTCCAAACCACTATCATCACCAAAGCAATTGTAGTTATAATTTACAAAAACATGGCGTGCTTTTATGAGCGCATTTTCGTGAAATGTTTTTCCGGTCTCCTCAATTTCTTCGGTGCAATTAATATCCTTTAAACTCAGCAGCTTTATTTTACTGCCAATTAATTTTTGAATCTCGGCAACTTTATATTGATTGGATGAAGCAAATACTAATTCCATCTCAAAGTTCTTTAAATAATTTCAGGTAATTATTTTTTTGTGATTCGATGGAATATCTTTCTTCCACCGTCTTTCGTCCGGCCTTGCCAATTTTCTCACGTAATTCTTTCGATTCAATTAGTTTTGTAAGTTTTTCAATCCATTCTTCTTCGGTAGAGGCTAAAAAACCATTTTCACCATCCTGAATTATTTCGGAATTGACACCTACTGGTGACATAATAGTTGGAATTTCGAGTGCCATATATTGTAAACCTTTTAATCCGCATTTGCCACTTGCCCATTTATCATCCGGCAATGGCATGATGCCAATATCGAACGTAGAAAGTTCTTCTACTTCCGTTTCTTTTTTCCAAGGCAAAGAAATAACGTTTATTGATTCGTTTTTATAATTAGGGTCTCCAATAGCCTTAATAAAAATTTTATCTCCATATTTTTCTTTCAGTTTCTTTAAAAACGGAACAGCAAAATCAAAATGTTTTAAGGTGGTTAAGCTTCCGCTCCAACCAATACAAACAGAGGTGTTTTTATTTCCTTTATTTCTGTATTCAACTGTATCAATTGTTGTGGGAATAAGTTTTATATTCTTATTAAACTGCTTTGCGTAATTGCATAAATATGGATTACCACCAACAACCACATCACATAAAGCAATTATTTCTGATGTTTTATCTGGGTTTTTTAGCCAAGCGAATTTTTTATTAGCATTAGAAACATCTAATAACCATATCGAATCATCAAAGTCGAAAATTAATTTGGCCTTTGATTTTGAGAAGCGTTTTTCAAAAAAACTTGTTCCCAACATAAAAGTTTCACGCTGAATAAAAATAAAATCGTAATCGTTGGCTTTTGAAGATAAATTCCAAAGTTCAAAAAAACTTTTGATTGCAATATTCAGTTTACCTAAAATTTTCCCTTTGCTGTAAAATATTTTATCGGCTGCTACATCAAGTAAAAAAGAGTGTGTGCAATCGTAGTTATTTTCTCTTAAAAAATTTAAATATTGCTCGAAACGAAAGCGCTGACTTGGAGAACGGTCGGGACGATGAACAGTTAAAAAAAGAATTTTCGGCATTTTAATCTTCTAACCAGATTTTCGGAAGTTTCTCGGTTATTTCAATGTTTTTAAATTTCTCGCTTTTCTTCACGCCTGCAGTTTTTGCCCAATCAAACATTTTTTGAAGTCCATTTGCTAAAGAGATAAAACTTTCGTCTTTAATATTAAATACTGCTTTTACTTTCGTATGATCAGAATAAGCATGTAATACTTCATTTCTTGCTTCCAAATGACGAAGTGGTTGTTCCATTTTTAAAGTCTTCATCACCTCTTTTGCCAATTCATTTACCGAATAGTCGTTATCTCCTCCTATATTAAATACTTCGTTGTATGCTTTTGGAATATTTACTGAATTAGCAATATAAGGAGCTACATCACCAATGTAACTGAAAGCGCGAGTTTGAGAACCATCTCCAAAAACAGTTAATGATTTCCCTTGCATTAATTGATTCATAAAAATACCAACAACATTACGATAACGATCACCTAAATTTTGATATTCACCATACACGTTGTGCGGACGGAAAATAACATAGTTTAAGCCAAACATTTCGTGTGTAGCTTTTAAATCCAACTCCACTGAAAATTTTGCAATGCCATAAGGGTCTTCCGGCATTGGTGTCATGTCTTCTCGCATCGGTAATTGACCTTTGCCATATACTGCAATTGAAGAAGTAAACACAAAACACTTTATTTTATGAATAACCGATTGGTTAATTAAATTAATACTTCCAATTACATTATTGTTGTAATTAAATCGCTTAATAAAATGACTTAAACCTTCAGCAGCGTAGGCCGCAAGATGATAAACGTAATCGAATTTTTCCTCGCTAAATAACTTTTCTAGTAAGGCGTTATCGTTAATTGAGCCCTTTACGAATTTGGCTTTTGAATTTACATTTTCTCCAAATCCACCGCTTAAATCATCAAGAACTACCACGGTATGACCTAAATCAATTAGATGATTGGTGACATGTGCGCCAATAAAACCTGCTCCGCCCGTAACTAATGATTTCATAAAGTAAAAACCTATGTTACAAATATAATAATTCGCAGCTTTATAGCTAAATCATATTTATACTAATTATGTGGGTTTATTTTGTAGATTTGGATTAGTCACCAGACCGTACTCCGATGCTCAGCAAACACCTTATTTCTTCAGTGCTTATTCAAATTCCTGTTTTTATTTTAGGGGTTGTTGGCGGTGTGTTTTCTACCAGAATATTAGGTGACGAGGTTAAAGGTGTGTTTTCGTTGTTCCAAGCTAATTCGCAGCTATTTGTTTTAATTTTTTCGTTTGGCATTCAAACCGGCATAGTGTATTTTGTGTCGAGTAAAAAAATTAGCGAGTCGCTTGTTGCCGGAATGTCAATTTACATTTTTTTGATTAGTTCATTGGCGCTGTTATTAATTTTAGCATTAGTGCACTTTGGAGGCTTCACGCATTTAATTTTAAATCCATCGCACAGTTCACTTTACTACTCACTTATACTTTTTCTTCTTTATTTCTTCGCTTTTCTTAATTCAATTTTCGCTGCTTTTTTACAGGCGCACTCTAAATTCAAAATTATTAACATGATTTCGCTGGTAAACAGCATTTTTAACGCTGGAATATTCACTACTCTTTATTTTTTCTTGGCTAAAAACGCTATTTCGCCAAATGAAAAATTAAATTTTGTTTTATATACAACTTTACTTGCTCTTGCTTTTAACTTGTTTTTATGGGTTTATTATTACAAAAAAAATATTAGCGTTAAACCTGATTACAATTTTAAAATGCAGAATGAATTAAAACCATTTATCCTTTATAATTCCGCTATATTTCTGGGTACACTAATTAATTTTTTGAATTACCGTTTGGATTTATGGATTGTAAATAATTATTTAACCGAAAAAGATTTAAGTTATTATTCGCTTGCCGCTAACATAAATCAAATTATATTATACATATCAGTAACTATTGGTACGGTTCTACTCCCTTATTTATCGAGTAAAACTGAAGCCGACCGCACCAAAACATTTATTCAGGTAAGCAGGATTAGTTTTAGTTTTTTTCTGATTATAACCCTATTTGCTGTTCTAATTTCAGATTTTATAATCCCTTTGGTTTATGGCGAAGTGTTTATCCCAAGTATCATCCCATTTAAAATAATTATCCCTGGTGTTTTGTTTTCGTGTAATACTCAGTTATTTGCAACACTTATTGTGGCTTGCAAACGAAATACATTAAATATAGTAGCTACCGGAATTGGGCTAGTATTGACCCTGATTTTAGATTTAACCCTAATTCCAATTTACAATATCAAAGGAGCGGCCTATGCTACATCTATTTGTTATACTGCTATTTTTATCTGTACCTTTTATTTATCTTTGAAAAAATTAAATATGCCTTTTACAAATTACTTTTTTATCACGGCAAAAGATCTTAAGTTAGTGAAAGATAATATTCAAATACTGTTTAAATGAAAATTCTGGTAACCGGCAGTAGCGGATTAATTGGTTCTGAAGCCATCAGGTACTTTGGGAAACAAGGTCATGATATGATTGGAGTGGATAATAACCTAAGGAAATTTTTCTTTGGGGATAATGGTGATACTACATGGAATTTATCCGCATTAAAAAAACTCCCGATTAAATTTACGCATCACAATACAGATATTCGAGATAGAGTTCAAATTATAGAATTGATTAAAACTACAAAGCCTGACGCCATTATACACTGTGCCGCACAACCATCGCACGATTTAGCAGCTAAAATTCCTTTTGAAGATTTTGATACAAATGCAGGTGGCACTTTAAATTTACTGGAAGCAACGCGTCAACATTGCAAAGAATCTCCATTCGTTTTTATTAGTACCAATAAGGTTTATGGTGATGCGCCAAATGAGATTGAATTAATTGAAACCGAAACGCGTTGGGATTACAAAGACAAAAAATATTTTAACGGCATTGATGAGAACATGCGCATCGATCAAACTAAGCATAGTTTGTTTGGCGCATCAAAAACAGCGGCCGATGTTTTTACACAGGAATACGGCTTGTATTTTAATATGCCCACAGTTTGTTTCAGGGGTGGTTGCTTAACAGGTCCCGCACACAGCAGTGCCGAGTTACACGGATTTTTATCTTACATTATTAAATGCGCAGTAACGGGTAAACCCTATACTATTTTTGGCTATAAAGGAAAACAAGTTCGTGATCAAATTCATAGTCACGATGTGATTACTGCCATTGAACAATTTATTAAAGCGCCAAAAAGTGGTAAAGTGTATAATCTCGGAGGCGGGAAACAAAACAGCATTTCTGTATTGGAATGTATTAATATGCTTGATAAAAAATACGGTCATAAATTAAGTTTTTCTGTAAGCAATGAAAATAGAATTGGTGATCATATTTGTTATTACAGTGATTTAAGAAAATTTAAAATGGATTATCCAGAATGGGATTTATCTTATAGTCTCGATAAAATTTTTGACGAGATAGTGGACGCTCAACTTCAATTGAAAGCGTGATATGAACATCGCTATCTTTGATTTACAGCATTTCGAAATGGTTCATGTTTTGCATTGCGTTTTTAATTCTCCTCAAAACAATGTCAGTTTTTTTACGAATAAAAATCTTGTTAACAAACTGAATAATTCTAGTTTAGCTTCATCAAAATTTTCAACGGTTGTTTATGACGATTTTGAAGATATTGATTTATTCTTTAACGAATGCTTAAATCATATTCAAAAAAATAATATTGAAGTCGTGGTTTTCAATACTATTGATGTTCATTACAAAAGCACGTGGGAATTTATTAAACAATTAAACATTCCGGTTTTCATTACTATTCATAACATCAACACCTGGTTAAAGCCGCCGTTTACTTTAAATAAAAAAGCGCTAGGTTTTTATTATTACAGAAGAAAAATACTTTCCAAAACCAGCGGAATACTTGTTCAAGAAGAATTGTTTATTGATTATGTAAAGAAAAACACAAGTTACAAAAAACCCATTTTTACATTACCACATACTTTAAAAGAATATGAAACTGAACTTCCGAAAAATAAAAAATTAGTTGTCGCAATTCCAGGCGCTATTGATGGTCATCGTCGCGATAATAATTTTTCACTTTCAGTTATAGAAAAAGTAAGCGCAAAAAATAAAAACATTCAATTTGTTTTTCTTGGTGAAATTGTTGGTCACTTAGGTGAAGCCATTTATTCACAAATACAAGAATTAAATAAAAAAGGTTGCGATATTTTACATTATTTTGATAAAAACTCGAATAAAATTTTTGATGAACAAATGTCGGGTTGTGATATTGTATTTTTACCTTTAATTGTAGAAACAAAATACGAAGGTATTACTGAAATATACGGACAATCGAAGGTTACAGGTGTACTTTATGATTTGATGCGTTTTCAAAAACCTTGTATTGTTCCGTCAGCATTAGTGATTCCTCCAACCATGAAAAATAGTGTGGTGTCTTATAAAAACGAAAATGATTTTGTTGAACTCGTGCTTAAATTAGAATCTGATCGTAATTCAGTTATTAAGCTTTTAAATAACGCTAAAAGTAATTCCGAGTATTATACGGTTGAAAAAATAAAAGATCGATTTCTAGAAAAATTTACAGAATTAATTTCAAAAATTTCAACCGCGTTATTTAGTAAGTGATTGCATTTTCTTTTGCCAGTTCCATGCCGTTTTCATAATATCAGATAGGGTATGCTTTGGTATCCATCCCAAATAATTTTTCGCTTTTTCGTTGCTCGCATAAATTGCTACGATATCACCTTCACGTCTTAGACCTGTTTTATAATTTAATTTAAGTGAGTTAGTATCTTCAAAACACTTAACGGCTTCCAAAACGGTTATCCCTGCACCTGTACCTAAATTAAATACTTCGATTTGGTTTTTGAATTTACCATCTAATGAAGAATTCAAAGCGATAGAATGTGCATCGGCAATATCCATTACATGAATAAAATCTCGCAAGCCTGTACCATCACGTGTTGGATAATCTGTGCCATTAATTATCAATTCTTTTCGTATACCAGCTGCAACTTGCGTAATAACGGGCACTAAATGATTTCCTTTTGCATGCAAGAATTCTCCAATTAACCCAGAAACATGAGCGCCTGCAGGATTAAAATAACGCAATAAAACAAAACGTATATCGCTTTTAACGGCAACATCATAAATCATTTTTTCTCCAATTTGTTTTGTTAAAGCATACGGACAGGCTGGTTCACCAAATGGCGTTTCTTCTAACACCGGCAATGTTTCTATATTTCCATAAACCGTACAAGAAGATGAAAAAATAAAATGTTTTATCTTAAATTCTTCAGCGCATTTTAAAATATTAACTGTTGATGAAATATTATTATGGTAATATACCAAAGGTTCGTTAACCGATTCCAAAACATCCTTGTATGCCCCGAAGTGAATGATACCAACAGCATCAGAATTTTCATCTACAATTTTTCTGGTCGCTTCCAAATCACACAAATCAATACAATAATTTTTTACTTCAGTACCCGTTATTTCTTTAATTCCTTCAACACAAAATTTATTGGCTCTTGAAAGATTATCAATCGAAACAACCTCAAAGCCCTTTTGAATTAAATCAACAATAGTGTGCGAGCCAATGTAGCCCATACCACCAGTAACTATAACTTTCTTTTTGTTCATTTAATTCATTTCTCCGTTAACAAAACTACTAAAAATACCTGTTTTTGGTTATATTTGTGTATAAATTACTCTGTTTTGGACCCTGTACGAAATTACCAAATGTGTTCGCGTTGTATTATGGACACAAATGATGACGTTAATATTGTATTTGACTCTAAGGGAAATTGCAACTACTGCAATGCTTACTACATACAGAAAACTAAAAACACAAAGACTTCTGAAGATTTAAAACGAGAGCTTGATGCTATCATTCAAAACATTAAGAAAGAAAAGAATGACAAAAAATATGATTGCTTAGTTGGTGTAAGTGGCGGTGTTGATAGCATGTACGTTGTTCACCTCTTGGTTAAAAGCGGTTTAAATCCACTAGTTGTTCATTATGATAATGGATGGAACTCTGAATTAGCAGTAAAAAACATTGAAGTGGTACTGAATAAATTAAATGTTGATTTATTTACTTACGTGAATGACTGGGAAGAATTTAAAGACCTACAATTATCATTCATAAAAGCTTCAGTAATAGATATAGAATTAATAACCGATCAAGCTATTATTGCTGTATTTTATAAACTAAGTCAGAAATATAAAATAAAATACGTATTCACCGGTCATAATGTATCTACTGAATTTATTTTACCCAAGCACTGGTACCATTGGAAACTAGATGGCTTAAATATTAAGTCGATACATAGAAAATTTGGCTGCAAAAAACTCAAAACTTATCCCATCGTCAGTTACTTTGACCAGTACTATTTAAATAAAACAAAAAAAATTCAACAATACTCCTTACTTGATTATGTAAGCTACAATAAAGCAGAAGCAAAAGAGATACTTAAAAAAGAATATGGATGGGTTGACTACGCTGGAAAACATAATGAATCTATTTTTACACGATTCTATCAGAATTATATTTTACCAATAAAGTTTGATGTGGATAAGCGGAAAGCACATTTATCGTCTCTTATTTGTTCCCATCAAGCCACACGTGAAGAGGCTCTAGCTGAAATGAAAAATAAACCATGGGAGACCGAACAAACTAAAGAAGACAAAGAATATGTAATAAAAAAATTTGGCCTATCTGAAACGGAGTTTGATAACTGGATGAAAGAAAAACCCGTTTCGCATTATGCGTATCCAAGCTACTTAACACGTCATGAAAAAATTGTGCAAAGTTTAAAAAGAATATTGGGCAGAACCTCCTGAAATGAATCTTGAAAATCAAAATATTCTTATTCTGTCTAACGAACCGTGGGGTGAAATTTGGTATTCAAAACATAATTACGCCAACGAGCTTTCCAAAAAAAATAAAGTCTTTTTTTTAAATCCCCCGAATGCATTTTCTATTTGGAAAATTTTTAATTTAAAAATCGAAGAAAAAATAATTCACCCGAATTTAAGTGTAATTGAGTATAGTAACAGGCTGCCCGTAAGTCTTTTTAATTTTTGGAAGCTGAATGATTTCTTAGTATTAAATAGGCTTAATAAATATTTTAAGGTAAAAAAAATTAAAGATTTATTATTCTGGACTTTCGACCCGATTCGTTTAGGTTTCCCTGAAATATTAGAACCAAAAAAGGTAATTGTTCATGCTGTCGACGCATATCTGTTTTCCTATCCTTCAGAGATATTATTAGCTAAAAAAGCTGATCAGATACTTTGCGTTTCGGAAAAAATAGCAGATTCATATAAAAATTACAATACTAATGTTCATATAATCCCGCACGCCATTCCTGATGATGAATTTCTTCCTGTTCATCAAAACAGAAATTCACCTTTAACTGGCGTTTTTATTGGCAAAATGGATTTAAGGATGGATTTTGAGTTTAATTTGGAAATTTTCAAATCCTTTCCTCAAATACAATTTAAAATAATTGGTATTGTAAATGATGCGTTCTTAAAACGTCTTCAAAAAGAAAAACTAGGTAATGTAACCTTATTACCACCAATTAAATCAAATGAAATCAGAAACTATGTTAGGAGCGCTGACTTTTGTTTTGTTTTTAAAAATATAGTCTACGGTAATAATATATCGAGTCATAAGTTACTACAGTATTTAGCACAGGGCAAAGCAATATTCGGAACCGATTTTTCTGACATGAGTCCAGAACTCAAAAAGACTTTACATTTAAGTAATACAATTTCAGAGATTAAAGACGCGCTTAGTACTTTCTCTGAAAATGATGAGTACATGGAAAGAACCCACACTCGGATTAATTACGCGAAGCAATTCACCTTTTCTAAAACCATTGCCAGCATTGAAGCCATACTTAAACTTGAATCGCAATCCACGTCCTATTTATATTATAGTCACCCATCACCAAAAACAAAATTTCTGAATTTTTTCAGAAAGAGACTAGCCAATCCTTTTTTAGACAAGGGGCTTAGCAGTCTTATGAGAAAAAATGTTTTCCTAAGAAGTCTACTTAACAAAATTATTCCACCCGAATATCTTTACAATAATCCTTCATGGCGGCCATATGATGTAAATGGTATTAAAATGAAGCTTAACATTTCGAATTTAGTGGATCATTGTGTTTATTTTTCCGATGACCAAAAAGCTTTAAATGCTTTTCTTAAACATTTAAAGTCTACGGATGTTGTGATTGATATTGGAGCAAACATCGGATACACCACACTTCTTTTCTCAAAAGTGTGCGGTGAAGGAGAGGTCATAAGCATCGAGCCGTCAAAAGAGTTATTTGAAACAATTGAAAATCATATTAAATTAAACAACCTCAACAATATTACTCCATTAAATGTTGCTGTTGGAGAAAAAGAAAAAAAAGCTAAGCTATATAGCGTGAGTGAAAATAACTCAGGGATGAACAGAATTTTTGAGAATGATACTATTTCATTTAATTCTGAAATCATAACCATAAAAACACTTGATGAATTGGTACTAGAACAAAATATTACCACTGTTAATGCTATAAAAATTGACGTTGAAGGTTATGAATATAAAGTTTTAAAAGGGGCTTACAATACCTTAAAAGCAAAACACCCTATTCTCTTTATTGAAATTGATGAGAATAATTTAAAAGAACAGCACTGCACTCCGGCTGAAATATTTCAATTTCTTTTTGATTTAAATTATTCTGTTTTTGAAGCGGAAACAATGCGGAAAATAGAATTATCAAACAATTATTCAGGTGTTCACTTTGATGTTATTTGTTTACTAAAAAACCATTAAGATGCAGAAACACATAGTAATGATAATCGCCAACAGTCCTAATCCGTCTTATTTTAAATTATTCGCTGAATTAAACAATAAGGAAAAACAGTTTAAACTTACATATGTTTTTTTGTTGACTCAAAACACAAATATGGAAGAGACATATAAGTCTTATTGGCCGTTTCCGTTTTTAGTCCCCGCGCCATATGGGCTGGT
>JAYTSW010000433.1:0-14068 GCA_043745425.1 Sphingobacteriaceae bacterium
GCCAAACATAGGCCACATTTGTGATAGTTCTATTTTACATAGGATTAAAAAAGATTACAAACTATTTAAAACACCAACCCATGAATACTCAAGGACTAAATCTGTTTATTGTTGATGATAATGCGTTAATGGTAACAGGATTGCGAAGCTACCTTACAAATAGGTTTGGCAAAGATTTAAATATCTCAACTTTCCTTACAAGCGAAAGCGCTCTAAAATGTGTAAACGAAAATACCCATATTGTTATTTTGGATTATTATTTAGAAAATGAAAATGGGAACGAGGTCTTAAAATCAATTAAAAAAATCAATCCTAAAACGGAAGTGATTATGCTCTCGAATAACGAAGACATGGGTGTTGCTATTGATTCGTTTAGAAAAGGTGCGAGTAACTATGTTATTAAAGGCGATAAAGCTTGGAAAAAAATAACTCATATTGTTTTAGATATCATTACTTATCCCGTTAGAATATTAGTTCAGGAATTTAAAGTCACAAAGTTTGTAGCTATTTTTTTACTAACGTTTCTTGTAATGGGAATAGCAGTAGTAGCTTCAATGTACTATTTTGACTTGAACACTATACATAAATAATTAAATTAAAAACATACAACATGGAAAATTCAAACAACTCAGGAAAAATGATTGGCGCTTTACTTATCGGTGCAGCAATTGGTGGTGCATTAGGAATACTTTTCGCGCCAGATAAAGGTAGTGAAACTCGTAAAAAAATTGCCGGAAAAGCAAACGATTTAACAGACGGCTTAAAAGAAAAATTTGATGCTCTTTTAGAAGAAGCTAAAAAAGAGTTCGCCGCTGCAAAAGAAAAAGCTGGAGAATTAGCCGACAATGCAAAACGTGACTAAAATAAGTTTTACAACTAATTAAAGACAGAGTATGGAAGATAAAGTATCGATCGTTGAAGTTCTTATCGAAAAGACAGGGCTCTATGCACAAAGAAGGATCGAATTATATAAACTAAAAGCTATTGATAAATCAGCAGATGTTATTTCAACATTAGCTGTACGATTGGTTATTCTTTCACTTATTATTTTGTTTTTTCTTGTGTTGAATATAGGTCTCGCTTTGTGGATTGGCGAAGTGCTAGGAAAAAATTATTTTGGCTTTTTTAGCGTCGCAGCCTTTTACGCACTTATCGGAATAGTATTTTTTATTTTCAGACACAAATGGATAAAGGCACCCATCAGAAATTCCATTATAGATCATGTATTAAATTAAATTATGATGAAACATTCGGATTCTGTAACTGCCCTTCAACAATTAATTCTCACAAAAGAAGCTGAACTTGAATTGGAAGGAAGGCTTCTCAAAATTTGCCTTCATACTACTTATGAAAAACTTAAACCAATAAATCTTATTAAAAGCTCCATTAAAGAGGCCATTGCCTCTCCAAATTTAAAAAGCAATATTGTGAATACCGTTCTTGGTTTAGCTACAGGATTCATTGCTAAAAAATTAGTTGTAGGAAAAACGCACAACCCTCTTTCTAAAATTGCTGGCATGCTTATTGAAGTAGGCGTTGCTAATAAAGTAACAGCAAATGCTGATGATATAAAATCGGTAGCTCATTTGCTTTTAAATAAAGTGATAAACAATACTAGGGCCTAAAAACAACAATGACGGCGTCAGTTTTTCATTTTCCGAGATATGCCAAGTTGGCCTTTATTTTATTTAGTTTGAGTATTATTTTATTAATACTTTATCTTGCTCAAAATATTATTATCCCACTTATTCTAGCTTTGCTATTTGCTATCTTGCTTAGGCCATTAGTAGTATTTCTTACTAACAGGCTAAAATTTCCACATATAGTTGCAGCAATGGTTTCAGTTACTCTTTTCGTAATAGTTGTTGTTACTATTCTCTTTTTTATCTCATGGCAGGTATCCGACATGACCAATGACTGGAATAAAATAAAATACAATCTTTCCGTTCATGTTGAGCATTTTGAACACTGGGTAAAACAACGTTATCATATAAGCTATTTTAAACAAGAAAATTACATTCATAAAATTACACAGGAAACACTAAATGGTGATAGTAACTTAATGGGGAGCACCCTCAATTCCTTCACCGATACATTGCTAATTTTAATTTTAATTCCAATCTATACTTTTCTTATTCTTTTATACAGAACGCTATTCATTAAATTTCTTTATAAAGTAGTTAGCTCAAAAAACGAAACCATGTTACAAGATGTTCTTACACAAGTGAAAACTGTTGTACAAAGTTATATTATTGGTATATTAATTGAAATGGGAATTGTTTGCGCCCTTACAACTTCTGGATTTATGATATTGGGGCTTCAATATGCAATACTTCTAGGTTTGATAACCGCTATATTAAATTTGATTCCTTATGTTGGCATCTTAGTAGCTACTGTAATTTCAATCTTTGCAACATTAGTAAATTCAAATGAGATTTCACTTATTATTGGAATTATTGTACTTAACGGAGTAGTTCACCTCCTTGATAACAACATTATTATTCCCAAAATTGTAGGCACTAAAGTTCGTATTAACGCATTAGCAACTATGGTAGCTGTAATAATTGGCGGCACGCTTGTTGGCATTCCCGGAATGATTCTCTCCATTCCATTAATTGCTATTATAAAAGTCATATTCGATCACATTGAACCTTTAAAGCCGTGGGGATTTTTAATGGGAAGCATTATCCCTGAAACAAAAAAATTAGTTATTGTCAAACGAAAATAAATTTATAAAAAATAAAGACATTCTTAAAGAATTACTAAAAGGCCATGAGACAATAATAGTTCATCTACGTAAGAGCGTTGAAGAATGTTCAAATAAAAATAAAGATATTGGAACAGCTGATTTTCTTACTGGATCAATGCAAGAACATGAAACTATGGCTTGAATATTAAGAAGATATTTAAATTAATTAAAAATGCATAACAGCTCTGCAAAATTAGATAAAACAAATTTAGAAAAGATGGATTCTCCAAGTGGGAATTCCTATGTAAAAGCGTTGGAAGATTTTTTTATTGAAGTCACCGAATTAAGTAAATTCATTGGTCGGTTTTTTAAAGAAGTCATAAAACCACCTTACGAGTTCAAAGAATTTATTAAACAATCTTATTTGATTGGTTACAAATCTTTCCCGTTAATAGTTATCACCGGTTTTATTATGGGATTAGTGCTAACCATACAATCACAACCAACACTTGCTAAATTTGGCGCTCAATCGTGGTTACCTGCAATGGTTGCAGTTTCTATCATCCGCGAAATTGGTCCGGTAATAACCGCTTTAATTTTCGCAGGCAAAGTTGGTTCAAGTATTGGAGCCGAACTAGCATCCATGAAAGTAACAGAGCAAATTGATGCTATGGAAGTTTCAGGAATAAACCCATTCAAATACTTAATTGTTACGCGTGTTATGGCAGCTACTTTAATGTTACCCGTACTTGTTGTTCTATCGGATGTCGTTTCATTATACGGCGCTTACATTGGCGTAAATTTAAAAGACGATACAAGCTTTAGTTTATTTTTTGTTAAGGTATTTGAAAAATTAACCTTTATGGATATATTTCCCGCCATATTTAAAACGTTTTTCTTTGGCTTTATGATAGCCATCATTGGTTGTTATAAAGGTTATAACTCGAACAAAGGAACTGAAGGCGTTGCTATAGCTGCAAATTCATCCGTAGTAATAGCCTCCCTATCCGTTTTTATTTTAGACATGATAGCTGTACAATTTACAAGTTTGTTTACTTAATATAAAATGGAAGCCACCGTAGCAGAAGTTCACCACCTTAAAAAATCCTTTGGAACGAATAATGTTCTGAAAGACATAAATTTTAAAATAGAGAAGGGCGAAAACCTTGTCGTGTTTGGTAAATCCGGCAGCGGCAAATCCGTTCTTATAAAATGTATGGTAGGTTTAATTCAGCCCGACGAAGGCGAAGTGATTTTGATGGGAGAGAATATTTCAAATTTAAAAAACGAAAGCTTAAATACGCTTCGAAAAAAGATGGGTTTCCTCTTTCAAGGCGCAGCTTTATATGATTCAATGACTGTGAGAGAAAATCTTGAATTCCCTTTGAGGGGTTTAAAATCTCAATCGCAAGAAGAAAAAAATGCTTTGGTTACAGAAGCTTTGGAAAACGTAGGGCTAATAGAAGCTATAGATAAAATGCCTTCAGAGCTTTCAGGAGGCATGCGTAAACGTGTTGGTTTAGCACGTGCGCTAATATTAAAACCTGAACTCATATTATATGATGAGCCTACTACTGGGCTTGACACTATTACTGGTAAAGAAATAAGTCAGCTCATTTTGGATGTGCAAAAAAAATACAACACCTCAAGCCTTATTATTACACACGATGTGGAATGTGCGCGCATGACTGCAAACAATATGATTATATTAAAAGATGGAACTTCAGAAGCCTCAGGAACATTTAAAGAATTATCAGAGTCGAAAGATGAATACGTAAGTTCATTTTTTAAATAAAACTATTTATTATGGAAAATAAAACAGGACACAAACTAAAACTCGGGATATTCGTCTCGATAAGTATAACATTATTTATTGTAGGCATTTATTTTATTGGAAAGAAACAGCAATTATTCAGCAGTACATTTCAAATAAGTTGCGTTTTTAAAGATATAAGCGGCTTACAAATTGGAAACAATGTTCGTTTTTCAGGAATAAATGTTGGGGTAATAGAGGAAATTCAACAAATTTCTGATACTACTGTAAGAATAGACATGCAAATTACAGAAGAATCAAGAAAATTTATTAAGAAAAACGCCAAAGCCATAATTGGTTCTGATGGCTTGATGGGAAATAAAATTGTAATCATTACCCCTGGTTCAAATAACATAAAAGAATTAGAAGATAATGATTATATTGCTACAGCAGAAGCGGTGAGCATGGATGATATTCTAGCAAAGTTAAAAGTGACAGCCGATAATGCGGCTGATATAACAGGCAATCTTTCTGCAGTAATGGAAAACATAAGATTAGGTAAAGGTACTGTAGGTAAATTATTAATGGATTCACTTTTAGCTAAAGACGTAAACGATGCTTTGATTAATATAAAACAAGGTGCCGGCGGGTTTAAGCAGAACATGAATGCCGCAAGTAACAATGTATTACTAAGAGGTTACTTTAAAAAGAAGAAGCGTGAAGCTGAAAAGAAAGAAGAAAATAAAAAAGAATAATGGGGGAAAAAGTTAATAAGCAACGAGGGAGATTTTACCAATTAAAAAAATATTTGATAATTTTTTTCAGCCTTGTGACGGTTTTTGTAGCTGGGATAATTATTTTTATTTCACCCTTAGTCAAACATTTAGTTGAAAAATATGATGAGCAATATACGGGACGACAAATTAAAATAGACCACGCCTACGTCAATCCTTTTACGGGATTTGTTTATCTTTCCAATCTTAAAATTTACGAATTAAAAAGTGATAGTGTCTTCCTTTCAGCCGATGGCGTCAGCGCAAATCTACAGATGCATGAGTTACTTTCAAAAAACTACATCATAAGTGAATTAGTATTGGACAGACCGATTGGTATGATTATCCAAAATGAAAATAAAACCGATTTGAATTTTAAAGATTTAATTGAGCGGTTTACGCCTAAAAATAAAAAAAAATCCAAATCTCAGGTACATTTCAGTATTCAAAAAATAAAAGTTAATAATGGGACGTTTTATTATCGTGAAAATGTTATTCCTATCAACTATTTTATTAAAAATGTAGAATTTGAAAGTACAGGAATTCATTGGGACGCTGATACAATTGCAATTAAATTTTCTTTTTTGCCAGGGCTTGGGCAAGGTAATTCTCATGGGAATTGCACGATTAACATTAAAAATTTGGATTATCACCTTTCAGTTGTTACGAAAAAATTTGATTTAGATTTTATTGAGCAGTACATGAAAGACCTAAGTAATTACGGTAGCTTTAGAGCCAATGTTGATATGGACATTAAAGCAACTGGTAATTTTAAACATGCGCGTGACTTAAATGCTAAAGGGCAATTAGCGATAAATGAATTTCATTTCGGGAAAAATTCGAAAGAAGATTATGCTTCGTTTACAAAATTTAAACTTGGGATAATTGATCTTAGTCCAAAAAATAAAAAATACCTTTTTGATTCTGTTGTACTAAACGAACCCTTTTTTAAATACGAACGTTATGATCATTTAGACAATATTCAAACCATATTTGGTAAAAAGGGATCGAAGGTTTTAGAAAAAAATGCCAACTCAGCACACTTTAACCTTATCTTGGAAATAGCCAAGTATGTTGAGAAACTTGCTAAGAATTTTTTTAGGAGTTATTATAAAGTTAACCGTTTCGAAATTAACAAAGCTGATTTAACATTTAATGATTACTCATTAAACGAAGAATTTTCAATTGGTATAAATCCATTTTTTGCTGAAGCCGATTCTATTGACAAAAACAGGGAACGCGTAAAATTATCCATAAAGTCAGGCATCAAGCCATATGGTTCTGCTGTCGTTGAATTAAGTATTAATCCAAAAGATAGCAGTGACTTTGATTTACAATATCATCTAAAAAACATTCCCTTAACTGCATTTAACCCTTATCTTATAACCTATACATCTTTCCCAATGGATAAAGGCACGATTGATGTAAAAGGAAATTGGCGTGTTAGAAATGGAAATATAAACAGTACTAACCATTTAGTTATTATACATCCTCACATTTCAGAGCGGGTGAAACACAGAGATTCAAAATGGATACCGATACCGCTGGTGATGGCATTTGTTCGTGAACGAAGTGAAGTTATAGATTATGAAATTCCTATTACCGGTGATTTAAAAAATCCGAAATTTCATTTAAAGGATGTTATAGTTGACTTACTTAAAAACACAGTTATAAAGCCACCAACAACTCCTGGACTATTTTCATCCGAAAGTGATGAAAGCGAAGCTGAAGAAGCACTTACATTAAAATGGGAAATGCGTCAAACCACTTTGAATAATGATAAAGAAAAATTTATTAAAAAAGCAGCCAAGTTCCTTAAAGATAATCCTGAAGCTAGTTTATCGGTAAATTCAGTTGAATATACTTCGAAGGAAAAAGAACATATATTGTTTTACGAAGCGAAGAAAAAATATTTTTTATTAAGCGCAGAAAAAAATCATCATTTTACTGAAAAAGATTCTTTGTACATAGTTAAAATGCCTATAAAAGATTCAGTTTTTGTTAAATACTTAAACAAAAACTGTACAAACGAACTAGTTTTTACAATTCAAGATAAATGCAAATACTTTGTTGGAAATGAATTATTGACAAAACAATTTAACGGGCTTGTGAAGCAACGTGAGAAAATTTTTAGACAGTATTTTATTGATAACGGAACAGATTCCCGTTTAAAAATATATAGAAATGCACAGAAAGTTCCGTTCAATGGATTTTCATATTACAAGTTAAAATACAAAGGAACCACTGAAAAGCCGTAATCAGAACATTCGTAAGCGTCCTATTGAAAACGTGTGAATAATACAACTTATTTCAAAATTGATGTAATTATATGGTAAGTATAATATTGAATCTTTGTGAATATAATTTAATCACTTAAAAATTCAAAAATGAAAACACAAATTTTAAAGTTAAGTGTAACAGCTGCTATGGTTGTTATTAGTTTTACTGCATTTAGTCAGGAAGACAAGAAGTCAAAAGAAGCCAGAAAAGATATTGCAGAAGCTAAAAAAGATTTGAAAGAAGCTAAGGCTGATTCAGCGGCGGATTTTCAGGAGTTTAAAAAAGACGCTGAAATTAAAATAGCCGATAACAAAAAGAAAATTGCTGTTTTAAAAGCTAAAAAAGCTTCCTCAAATAAGGATGATGATAAAAAGTATAATGATAAAGTTGCTGCCCTTGAAAAAAAGAACAATGAATTACAAAGTAAAATTGATGGTTGCAGTAATACTAAAACCAGTAAGTGGACATCTTTCAAACATGAATTTAACCACGACATGGAAGAACTAGGTCACGCCTTTAAAGATACAGGTGTTGATAACGCTCACTAAAAATAAATTTTTCGAAAAAAATCATAGTCTACATTTAATTAAAACCCATTGCGCAAAGCAGCGGGTTTTTTTATTTTAAAAACTAAAGTGTGATTAATACAACAAACTATTAAAATTATGTAACGAAGAAGCGCTTCTTGTTAATCACCTTTGTGACATAAAATAATAATCACTTAAAATAATGAAAACAAAAATGAAAAAACTAATACTACTATGCGTATGTTGCATTACAGCACTGATTACTAACTCGCAAACCGAAGAAAAAAAATGGAATGTCGGTTTCTTTGGCGGAATCACGCAATATAACGGTGATAAAGGAATGAATTTTTATCATACCGATCAACCGGCAACTTATGCCTTTGCAAGCGTTTCAATCTCCCGTTATTTAAGCAAGCATTTCGATGCCTCTGTTTTTTTTACAAGAGGTGAACTTGGAAATACCGAAGCACGCACTTCTTGGACCAAACCAAGTGATGAACCAAATCATTTTTTAGTTCGTTTAAATACTTTTAATATGCTACTACGTTATAATATACTTGCTCCAAAATGGGCTGTTCGCCCATACCTTTATGCAGGTGCGGGCGGTATTATGCACGAAGCTATTCACTCATTAAAAAAAGAAAGATATGATTACGCGTTACCTTCTTTTGGTGGCGGTTTTAATTTTCGCTTAAACAGTGTTATGTCTTTTATGATAGAGGAATCTTTTATGTACACTACTGCTGATGACATTGATGGCGATGTACATGGCCCTAACGACGGCTATTTATTCCACAAAGCAGGTTTAACGTTTAACTTAGGAAAACAAAAAGATACTGATGAAGATGGCGTAGCAGATAAAAAAGACAAATGCGAAAATACACCTAAAGGAATAAGCGTTGATGCTTCAGGTTGTCCACTTGACCGTGACAATGATGGCATAGCTGATTATTTGGATGCCTGTGCTGACGTTGCAGGAGTTGCATCTTTAAAAGGTTGCCCTGATAAAGATCTTGACGGTATCACTGATAAAGAAGATCGTTGTCCTGATGTATTCGGCCCAATTGAAACTAAAGGTTGTCCTGATGCTGATAAAGATGGTATCGTTGATATTGATGATAAATGCGCTGGAACAAAAACAGGTTATAAAGTAGACGCAACAGGATGTACATTAGATAATGATAAAGACGGAATTGTGAATGAAGAAGATCTTTGTCCTGAATTAGCAGGTACATTAGCATTCAAAGGCTGTCCTGATACTGATGGAGATGGTGTTTCAGATAAAGATGACCGTTGCCCTACTGTAAAAGGATCATTTGAAAACAAAGGTTGTCCTGAAATTGCGAAAGTAGATATTCAACGCATCACGGTTATTGCTGGTAAAATTTATTTTGAAACTGGTAGCGCTAAATTAAAATTGATTTCTAATTCTAGTTTAGATGATCTTAGTGATATTCTTAAACGCAATGAAGTTGTTAATTTAACTATCGAAGGTCATACAGATAATGTTGGTGATGATGCTTATAACATGAAACTATCTCAACAAAGAACAGAATCAGTTAAAGAATATTTAATTTCTAAAGGTATTTCAGCAGCACGTTTAACTGCTATTGGATATGGGGAAACCATGCCGGTAGCTGATAATGCAAAAGCCGCAGGTAAAGCAAAAAATAGAAGAGTTGAACTGAAAACTTCGTACTAATTAATAAGAGTGTTTAGGTGGGGAATGGCGTGTTAAGATTTATTTTAACACGCTATTTTTTTGTGAATTCGGTTCCTTTAATCTAAATTAGTGTATCGGAATTCTGATATTTATTTTAAATGGTATGAAAACACGACACGCATTAACCGCAATATTATTAGGATTAAACCTTATGGTTTTTTGCCAAACAGAAAAACTAAATCAATTAGATGCCAATGGTAAAAAAGATGGCAAATGGATTGTTTGGTTGGATAAGGACTGGAAATTAGCTAAAGACAGTATGAGTGCAACTTATTTTCGTTACAATTATTTTGATCATGGACATAATATTTATGCGATGGGCCCGTGGGGTGGAGCATTGGAAAGCGTTCAAAATACTACTGTAAAAAAAGGCAATGCACTACTGTTGGACGGCACTTATAAATGGTACAACTCAAAGGGAAAACTTGTTTGTGAACATATATTAAAAGACGGTTGGTATGTTTCATTTAAAGAATACTATCCGTTAACAGGAAAACTTCAAACTTTTTTTGATTACACTAAAAGATTGAACGGACAACAATTCACTTATCATTTTTGTACCTATAATAAAAAAGGAGAGTTGAGTTCTGAAGGATGGGAAGCTAAAGATGCAAAGGGAAATTATCTCCCTTCACGAGGTGTAGATAATTAACTACTTTCCCGCCTCGTAAATAGCGGCTACGCCGAAAGAAAGTGTTTGAAAGGAAGAGTTTTTAAACCCACATTTGTTTAATACTGTAACAAAATTCTCATTATTCGGAAAAGCCTTTACGCTTTCTTGTAAATAAGAATAAGCTCTTGTGTCCTTTGAAAATAATTTCCCTACAAAAGGTGTTATGTAAGTAAAATAAAAATTATAAAATTGTTTTATCGGAAATGCGCGCGGATAAGAAAATTCTAAAATGATAATTTTACCATCTGGTTTTAAAACGCGATATAAATTCGTTAAGCCTTTTTCTAAATTTTCAAAATTACGAACGCCAAAACCAACTACAATTGCATCAAATGAATTATCAGGAAAATCGACAGTTTCAGCATCGCCCAATCTTAATTCAATTAGTTTATCAAGATTAAGTTTTACCAATTTCTCTCTCCCAAATTTCATCATCCCTTCTGAAATATCAACACCAATAATTTTTTCAGGACTTAATTTTGTGCACGCAATAGCAAAATCACCAGTACCGGTGGCAACATCTAAAATTTGTTTGGGTTGAAGCGATTTTAATTTCTTAACGCATTTGTGTCTCCAACCTTTATGGGTACCAAAAGACAAAATACCGTTTAATAAATCATAACGAAATGCAATATTGTCGAACATCTCGGCAACCTGCTCTTTTTTAGAATCGTTGGTGTTATATGGAGTTACATTTGGCATAATTTAACGCTGTTTTTATCGCAAAGGCGCTAAGTTATTTTACAAAATCAAGTTCAAGGGCTTCGCGGAGTAATTCTTCCTTGTTAATAGGAACAACGCCTATCTCTTGACAAACAATTCCTCCAGCTAAATTAGCAAGTGCTGCTGTAAATATAGGATTGCATTCTAAAGCGCGACATAGAGCCGCTACACTAATTACTGTGTCTCCGGCTCCCGATACATCGGCAATATTGCGAACGTGCGCTTCCACATGTTCTTTTACGCTGCGGGAATTTGTTATTACACCTTTATCAGCTAAAGTTACCAATGCTGTATCTAATTTTTGTTTTACACGAAAACTACTTACTGCGCGCTGCAATTCAGCAATGTTATCACCATCAATGTCCAACTTCAACCCTTCACGCAATTCTTTTAAATTTGGCTTGAACAGTGTAACGCCTTTGTAAGCATTAAAATTTTTCTTCTTAGGGTCAACACAAGTTGGAATACCTTTGCTTTTTGCAAACTCAACAACTTTTGTAATTAATTTTGGAGTAATTAATCCTTTGTTATAATCTTCAAAAATAATGACATCAATTTTATCGTGACTGATAATATAAGAGATAAGTGTAATTAAATTTTGTGTTTCATCAACAGTAATATCTTCTTCCGTTTCTTCGTCAACACGAACGACTTGGTAATTATTTCCGATAATACGATTCTTCACTGTTGTAACACGGTCGCGTGATTTTAAAATTCCTTTTTGGCTTAATTTTTGTTGGCGTAATAAATCCAAAAACGACATACCTTCATAATCCACACCAATAACAGAACATAAAATTGGATTTGCGCCTAATGCCTGAATATTTAGGGCTACGTTAGCCGCACCTCCTAAACGACGTTCTTTTTTTGTAACAGAAACTATAGGGACAGGCGCTTCAGGCGAAATGCGTCCTACTTTACCCCACATATAACTATCCACCATCACATCACCAATAATCAGCACATTAAGGTTACTGAACGAACGAAAAATTTCGCGGATGTGTTCTTTTTTTATAGAAAATTTTCTCATTGTTATTTTAGTTTCGCAAATGCTTCTTTCATGCGCCTTAAGGCTTCAGTTAAATTTTCTTCAGAAGTGGCGTAAGAAAAACGAATGTAATTATCATCACCAAATGCAGCACCTGGCACTAAAGCCACATGCGCTTCTTCTAATAAAAATAATGAAACATCTGTAGCATTAGAAATAGTTCTTCCATTATATGATTTCTCAAAATAATAACTCACTTCAGGAAAAACATAAAATGCACCTTGAGGATTGTTAGTTTTTAAACCAGGAATTTCCTTCATTAATTTTAAAACCAAATCTCTTCGCTTTTGAAACGCATCACACATTGGCTTTATGTGAGTATCAAAATCCAATTCCATCGCTTTGTGCATTGCCTTTTGAGTAATACTACAAGTAGCAGATGTAAATTGTCCTTGCATTTTATCACAAGCCTGCGCCCACCATTTTGGCGCTGCTAAAATTCCGCCACGCCATCCGGTCATTGAAAACCCTTTTGATACACCATTAATTAATGCAACGCGATCTTTAATAAAATCAAACTGTGCCATACATTCGTGGCCACCAACAAAATTTATGTGTTCATAAATTTCATCACTGATAATATATAAATCTTCGTGCTTTGCAATTACTTCTGCCAATGCTTTTAATTCTGCCTTTGTATAAACAGAACCTGTAGGATTGCAGGGTGTACTAAAAATAAGTAAACGAGTTTTTGAGGTAATACTTTTTTCTAATTGTGCGGGAGTGATTTTAAAATCTGCTTCAATTGTTGTAGGAATAATAATTGCTTTTGCGCCAGCTAATTTTAGAATTTCCAAATAACTTACCCAATATGGAGAAGGGACAATCACTTCATCTCCTGGGTTTATTAAACATAAGACCGCATTAGCAATACTTTGTTTTGCGCCTGTTGAAACAACAATTTCATCGGCAGTATATGTTACTTTGTTATCACGTTTAAATTTTTCGCAAATAGCTTCTCGTAATTCCACATAACCAGAAACGTGTGTGTAATAACTAAAATTATCGTCGATTGCTTTTTTAGCAGCGTCTTTTATAATTTGTGGCGTTGGAAAATCAGGTTCACCTAAACTTAAACTGATAATATCGATGCCATGTGCTTTAAGCTCACGACTTTTTCTTGCCATCGCAATAGTTTGCGATTCGGAGATATCTTGTACGCGTTGCGATAGGTGTGGCATAAGCTAAATTGTTTCAGGAACAAATCTATAAAAATGTTTGATTACAGGGGTCATTTTCATCGTTTTTTTTAGGGATTTGTCTAAATAAAAACTAATAGGTTATTGCGTAATTATTAAACGTTGCGCTTCATGTTTTCCATTTATAGAAAGCTTCACAAAGTACACGCCTTTTGCTAAGTCGGGAGGTAATTGAGCATTGATTAATTGCGCACCTATATTTTGATTTTCATTGGTAATTTCAGCCATTTCTTGTCCTTGTAAATTAAACAATGTAGCTTTTACATTACCATTCTCCATTAAATTGTAGCTGATTTTAAATTCAGATTTTACAGGATTTGGGTAGATGTTTAATCCTGATATTCCACTAATAACCGCTTCATTTATTCCCACACTGGTATTGGCAGTAACCACAAACAAGGCATTGCCTGTGGCATCTCCACCCGTTCCACCGGTACCATCAACTGCATTTCCTGCCGCGTAAATAGTGGCTGTGCCAGATAACGGAGCTACCCAAACAAATTGAAAAGTAGCCGAACCAGTACCTGTTTTAGGTGTGGTTTGCGTTACATTTTTTCGTGTTGTATTTATTACTTGAACTCCTGATAATCCAGAAGTAATATTTCCTGCATTGGTATTTGATGGATTTAGTATTTCTGCATTAAAACCAAATTTAGAAAAAGAACTATTACTCACCGTGA
>JAYTSW010000434.1:0-3737 GCA_043745425.1 Sphingobacteriaceae bacterium
CATATTTTATCTATTTATTTTAATAACTTTTAACTATTTAAAAGTAAGTAAAATTTTGATCCATACAAGTTTTTTTTAATATTTATTTGAGTGAAGAAAAATTACATCTGGCTGTAGTTCCAGATAGGCTACGAATAATAAAATAACTATTCCCATAATACATAATAAATTAACCATTCTTTGTGTAGTCATTATATTTTCCATTTGTTTGGTGTGATACATATGCTGAATTAAAAAAAAGCAGTTTTTAATCATGCTTAGGATTGTCGTTAATATCAGTATCATTAGGTAGATCTGATAATGCTTTTAATAACGTAGCTATCATACGTTTTTCTCGATTGACAATAGCTAGTTTAAATTCTTTTTGAATTGCTTTTTTTGCTTGAGGTAAATCTTTAACTCTTAATTTTAACTTTGCCATAAGTTTATGATTTTTTCTGATCAAATTCTCTTGTTAAAGTTGTATATGCTTGATTTAAAAATTTAATTTCTTTACGTAATTCAATAGTAATTTTAACTAATTGTTCATTTGCACTTAAATGAGTATTTAATTTTATTATTAATTCAACATTTTTAGATATTAAATCTTCATTTTCATCATATGATGCTAAATAACTTGCATCATTTTTACTGATTGTTTCTTTTAATTCTTTATTTTCAATTTCAAATGCTGTACATGAATCAACTAATATTTGATTTGCATCATCAATATTTTTTAATTGAATTTCCATTTCTTCAAATTTATCTGCTAATATGCAATAGCTTTCATCATTCATTAAATTGTTTTCATGCATATCAATCATTGATTGTTGTAATGCTGCATACTTTTTAACAGCAATATCTAACAGTTCACCATCAGTCAGTAAGAATTCCATTTCTGTTTTGTCTTTTTTAAATTGAATACATTCATGATGTTATATTTGGAAAGTAAGTCTTTCAAATGTATTTTCTATTTGCTCTGATTTTATTGATGCTTTAAGCTCAATATTTTTAATCATTTTCATATAATGCTTTACTGTTTTCTTATTAAACGTCGAAGAATCAGTAAGTAATTCTTTCATAAATAAAATAGTTTCATCAGTCATGATGATTTCTCTTTGCTTTGTCATTTTTACGTGGGGGTTTAAAAGGAGTTACTAATAGTTAAAAATGATTTGCTTTGATACATAGTATCATTATAAAAAAAATCATTTGCTCTGATACATACTACGTAATTAAAAAAAAGATCAGTTTTTCGTCTTGATCAGGACGTAACAATTAAATTAGACTTGGTTCCGCAAGTTCAACGGCTTCGCTCATTTCTTTACCTAGTAAAGAATAATCATGACCCGCTGCTTTAAATACACTCAGATCATTTTCGTGTCCGAAAACTACGGTTGTAAAAGTTGTTACACTTCTAGCCTCACCGTCTAAAGTTGCAATTTCGTAAGCAGGAACTTCCTTTGAAACAATAGCTCCAGGAATTTCCTTGTTTAACAATTTTGCAATGTCTTTAGGGTCAGCATCCCATACAGGGCCGTTTGCAGTCGCTCTTTGGAAAATTTGACGTTTAACAGGTTTTGAAAATGGATTTGTTGCATCTTTAAAAGTAACACCATAATAACCACGGCTGTTAACTTCATTTGTTGCTTTTACTTCGCCTATTTCGATAATACGTAACATAACTTTTTTGATTTATTTTGTAACTAGCAATATTGCTACATAGGCACAAAAAAAGGCCGTTACAATTAAGTAACGACCTATTTTTAAGTCCTATCGCTTTGGGCTAAAAAGCCTATTTATAGTCGCCCAAACGACTTTTTAAATTTCAAGTTTTAACATACGTAGCGCTTTCAATTCCGCTAAACTTTGTTTAAAATTGTATTTCAGATATTTGAATAAACTTTCCCGTTTATTCCACATTATTGAAGTCTGTAACAATGTTGTTTCAGTTTCTTTAATGTTAATATTTGTGTAAAGTGGTTCATATTCAAAATTCACTGTACTTTGGTAATAACTATTTTCAAATCTATTATGCGAATTTTTTAATAATTGCATTGGTGTTAAATGTTCATTAAAATAATTTTTTTCTTGTTCCTTCAAGTCAATCAAATTTGATACAATCCAGAAATTTTCTGAAATTATTTGAATCTGGTCTAATCCCATTGAAGGGTATTCTTTTTGTAACAAATTCGTTAGGTCTATCATTTTTGTAAGTTTTTGATTTTTTAGTAAAATTACTACCGACTGTAATATTTCTATTACAGTCACGCTTTCAGCCTAAAGTCTATTTATCCTCGCTGAAACGAGTTTTTTCTTTATTGTAAGCCATTCTTAATTCATACATATATTGATACTCGTCGAAGTCCATACATTCACATTCTTTTTGAAAGTCAAGTCTTGAAGTTGATATCTGATATTCTTTTTCTAATTCGTTATAATCAATTTCCAAATTTTTAATGTCAATAATATTATTATTATACATTTTCATTAGACGTTCATTATCTCTTTTTAAACGATTTGTTTCTAAAGTAATATCGTTAAATCTTGATTGTACAGTCATTTTTGTAGGTTTTTGTAAGTTTAACAAAATTGTTACCCTTACGTATCATATAAGATACATAAGACGCTGTCAGCCTAAAACCTGTTTATACTCGCTGAAACGAGTTAAATATAATCTTCAGTATCATACTCTCTGTTTTTGTCAAACTCAAAACCGTATTTTAATTGATAATCTTTAAGTTCAATTTTTAATTCATTATTTTCACATTCTAAATTTCTACTTTTATCAAAGTATGTACTAACATCTTTTTCAAGACTTTCTTTTTGGTTTAACAAACTTTGAATATCAGATTGACAATTTTTATACCTTTCGGTAGTATAATTGATTAATCTTTTATTTTCTGTTTCAAGGTCTTGAATCTGTGTTTCAAATTCAAGATGTGCTATCATTAATTCACTGATTAAAATACTTTGGTTTGAAGTTTTCACGGTTGGAAGTTTATGTAAGTTTAACAATATTGTTACCTCTAACTATCTTAATTGATAGTTAGAACGCTTTGTGCCTAAAACGGTTTAACGTCGCACAAACGACGTATTACAATAAACTTGTAATAATTACTATTGCTAGTAAGATAAGCGGTATAAACGTTGATAACTTCATATACTGTTAGTATAATTAGAACATACGTGTATAAATACCCTGATTATAAAAGTCAGGGCAATAATGCAAGCACCGATAGAAAATACATTTTTAAATAATTTCATTTGAATAAGTTTTAAGTTTTAAATAATATTATTTGATTTATTAATCATATTTAGTCTGTCAATTTCTTTTTCAGCTAAAACCAAGTCATCAAATTTACTGGTATATTTTATGGTTAATATTTGTATGCAGGCTTTGGCATCGATTTTTTGATCAATCAAATAATCAATATTATAATTTGCATATTTCAATTTTAATTTTAAATCTTTAATAATTGCTTTGTAATCTTTAATACTTTTAGTTGGTAATACATTCGCATTTGTCATTTTTGGAAGTTTTTAAGGTTAAAATAAGAACAGTTTTTTATATCTTATTCAGGATATGTATTAGAAATCTCTATATATATTTACATGAGTAAATAAATAGAGTAATGTTTTTAATGTCTATTTGTAATCGTATTCGATTGCATCGGATACCAAAACATAAACACCATTAATAATTTGATAAGCCATAACAAGACTAGTTAATATTGTTGTTACATCTGGTAACACAG
>JAYTSW010000435.1:0-14028 GCA_043745425.1 Sphingobacteriaceae bacterium
GAAAATCCGCGAGAATAAAAAAAGTTTTACCTTTTCCCCAAACTAAACTCATAATCCACTTTACAAGGTACTGGAACTTTGCCGCAGAGGCCGGGAGAATAGAGTGGGAGTAGTGCAACAACGCGTTTGGCTTCAGCTTCCAGGTCTTTATCGCCAGAAGGAGAAATAAGTTTTAAGAAGGTGCATTTGCCGTCTTTTTCTACCATCCACGCAAATTTAATTTGTGTTTTTTCCGGGTAATCTTTTTTAAGAATTTTAAAATTAGCTCCCATAAAATCAAAGAGGGTAAATTTCTCATCAGTAATTTCAGGATATACATCTAATGCAGTATACACCTGCATCATTATTTCATAATCAAATTCAGGTTTGCATTTTTCAATCATTACCTGAGCCGTTGCAACATTCGATGCTAGGACACACAGGGTAAAAATTAATTTTTTCATTTTTTTAAATCTTTAAGTTTTTTCTCAATGTACTTCTCGGTTGGCATTTGGGCCTCCTGTATTCTCTTAGCGTAATTAATGCTATCCTTTATATCCTTATGCGCTTCTTCCACTTTCAGTTTTTCAATAGTTAGCTCGGCGGTGCGTTCTTCTACTTTCTTTTCTAACACTTCTTTTTCTTTTATTAATTTGCGCTCTCGACGCTTTATAAAATTATAAATTAATAATCCCGCCATCACCAAACACAATATGTAAAACCAAGTGGTACGCCAAAAGGGTGGGGTAATGGTAATTTTTATTTTTGCAGGCTCAACAGATAACACGCCATCATTATTTTCGGCACGTACTAATAAAGTGTATTCACCTGGATCAAGATTAGTAAATGTAACCGTTGGTTTGTTTCCAACTTCTACCCAATCATCATTAAAGCCTTCCAATTTGTATTCGTAATTATTTTCAAGCGGACTGGTAAAATCAAGCGCAGCAAAATCAACCGAGAAAAAATAATCTTTATAACTCAAGATTAATTCTTCGAGGTAAGAAATGTTGGTTTCTAATTTTCGCTCTACGTTTAAGACTGTTAACTCTATAAATTTTACAGTCGGCGCACTGGTGTTCAATTGAACATTTTTCGGATTAAAAATATTTAAACCATTCAACCCTCCAAATATTAATTTTCCGTTAGCTAATTTATCTACAGCATTCAACGAAAAATTTCGTCCTTGCAGGCCATTATTGGTAGTATATGTTTTGAATGTTTTAGCCGAGTAATTAAAACGAATAAGCCCTACATCAGTTGATATCCAAATATCACCATCCTCCGCCTGAGTAATACCCAACACCACATGCGTAAATACATTATCGAGTTTATAAAAGTTCGTTGCTTTTTTAGTTACTGGGTCAAACGAACAAAGTCCGCCAGAGGTTCCCACCCAAAGTACTCTGTTTTTATCAATAAAAAGTGATGAAATGGATGTAGATGGAAAAATTGTTTTTCCATTTTCATTAAGTAAAAACCGCTCACATTTTTTTGTTTCAGGATCAAACAAATTCAAACCATTATCAGTTCCCACCCATATTTTACCGTTATCACTTAACAACATACAGTAGGTTGTATTGCTGCTTAATGTGCTTTCATTTTTCGCTTCACTAAAATAGGAAGTAAAATTATCACTTTCGTAATTGTACTGGTTAAGTCCGCCGCCTGTAGTTGAAATCCATAATCTGTTTTTTTTGTCTTTTACAATATCTGAAATAGTGTGATGCGATATACAAGTAGAATCGTTGTTCGGAATGTAATTGCGATATTTATTTTTCTTAGGAAAATATCTGTACAAACCTCCGCCCGCAGAACCAACCCAAAGCGAACTGTCGCTATCAATTAGCATAGAGTAAATAATAGAATTATGTCGGAGCGAATTAACGTCCTTCTCATCGATTGGTAAAGGCGTAAACTTTTTTTTATTTAAATCAAACACGTTAACACCTAGGGCGGTTCCCACTAAAATTTCATTAGCATTTTTCTGACAAAAAGAATATACTTTATTATCGGGCAGGCTATATGGATTTGTACTCTCGTGTTTGTAGTAGCCCATGTTTTGGTTTTTCGGATTAAAAATATTTATTCCGCTTTTCCATGTGCCCGCCCAAATTAAACCGCTTTTATCTTCGAAAATAGAAAACACGGTGTTATCGCTTATAGTTTCAGGATCGTTTGGGTCGTGCGAAAAATAAGTGCTGGTGTTGGCCCATGCATCAAAACGCCCAATACCATTTTCGGCAGTAGCATACCAAATATTTCCTTTTTTATCTTCAATAAACTGCGATACAAGTCCGGCTCTCGTAATTTGCTTAAATACATTATCAGTACTATCAAATCTTGAATAAATTTTTCCTGTTTTTGTATTAATAATATTACAACCAGCATTCCAACAACTCACCCAAATCAACCCTTTGCTGTCGGCAAATACATAACGCACATTGGTGGAATTAAGTTTTTGATTGGGGCCTTGTCCTTCGTAGAATATAGAAGTTTTTTTTATCGGATCATATTCTGTAACACCGGCTGAAGGATGCGCCATCCAAATATGTCCGCGTTTATCTTTTGTAATGCAACGTACAATATTAGAAAGGATGGGAAAAGATTTATCTCCTGTTTTTATGATTGTAAAATTTTCGGTTTGCTTATCAAAAATATTTAAGCCATCAGAAGTACCGATTAATAATTTTCCCGGTTCAAATTCAATAATAGAATTTACGTTGTTATGACTTATTTTATTTTTCTTTACTATGTCAACAAGGTAATTTGTAATTTTTCCGGTTCGGAGATTTAGTTTGGATAATCCTCCACCCAAAGTACCAGCCCAAACATAATCACTATCAATATATAAACAACGAATAGTGTTGGAATAAAGACTAAGTGAATCTTCTACCGTACCGCGATTTACTTTTAATTTAATACCATCGTATTGACATAAGCCATCCTGTGTGCCAAACCAAATAAAACCGTTTTTATCTTGAGCAACGCAGCTGATGAGATTTTCCGGTAAGCCGTCTTCTGTTGTGAGATGTCTGAAGCGTGCGAACTGAGCATTAATATGTAGATAACTCAGCGCGAGAAATAGGATGAGTGATATGTGTTTTTTAGGCGTCAATTTTCTATTTCTTAGCGGTAGCTTCGAGAGCCTCAGCCATCGTGTAAATAATTGGTGCTTTAGGCTCTAGATTCACTAATATAAAAATAGAGAATTTACTTGAAGTACGGAAATGAATAATAAGAGAGGTAAATAAGTGTTTATTTAAGAATTCCCGATTTTACGAGTTCTGATAAATAGTATTTTTTGCCTTTGTAAATTGCAATTATGAAAGCATCCTGAATGGCTTCTTTATGAATTAACTCTGAATGTTGAAGCGCATCAGCATATTTTGCATAATTACCTATAGTGAAACGGTTAATGCCATCCTCATATTTGTTTTTCTGAATTTTGCCGTAACCTAAAATGTATGTGTAATTAAAATTCTCTTTGAATTTAAATGCACCAACTTGTATCTGATAACTTAAGCCTTCAATAATTGTAGTGCCGTATTTACTTAAAAAGTCGGCGTGACTGAAACCTTCATTTAAAGCAGAAGTTGCTTTAACCAGACTATCATTTCTTCCTTGAAGAGCTTTTGCGTAAGCATCATCATAGAAATCAGCAATAACATTTATCTGAATAAAGGAATCGATACCAACTGTGTGAACTGTTTTGGTTTGCGTTGCTAAATTAGTAGCAGAAAAAATTAATTCATATTCATCTCCTGCGGGAAGGTTAATTAAAAATTTCCCTGTCGCTGCATTCGAATTTATTTTTTGCGTTTTGAATTTCGAATTCAGAATAGATTTTATTTCAATAGTTGCATCACCAGGCCTTTTGTTAATAGTTACATTTCCGGTAACCTGAACCAATGCCACCGGTTTTCCCGGAATGCCCGGTTCAATGGAATAAATATCCTGTTCGCCTTTTCCACCTTTTTGAAAAGTAGAGTAGTAGCCTTTTTTACCATCACCTGTTACAATAAAATATTTATCATCGTTGTCGGTATTAATGGGCTTGCCTAAATTGTAGGGCGTCGACCAAGCTCCGTTTTTAAAATCACTTCTCACAATGTCATAACCACCCGAACTTAATTTGCCATTGGTAGCGAAAAATAAAATTTTTCCGTCAGCGGTAATGAAAGGAGCATCTTCATCGTACTCAGTATTTATTTCTTTTCCAAGATTGGTGATATTGCCCCAAGTATCGTCACCTAATCTTTCTGCAATGTATAAATCTCTTCCTCCAAAACCACCTTTCCGCTCACTGGAAATAAGAATGTGCTTTTTATCAGGTAAGAAACAGGCGCTACCATCCCAATGATCAGAGTTTAATCCTTTTTGATATTTTGGAACGCTCCATGTTTTTCCTTCGAGTTTGCTTAAATATAAATCACCATTGCCGGCGCCCATGTTTTTATAAATAATTAGTTGAGTACCGTCGGCCGAAATCGTTACAGCGGCATCATGCAGTGAAGTATTAATGTTTATAATAGGTTTTGGGCTTGACCAAGTGCTATCATTTTTCTTTTCAGAAATAAAAACATCTTCAAAATAAATGCCTTCTTCTTTTTTTGAAGGACCTTCCATTTTTGTTTTACTAATATTTTGTCTGCCGCCTTTCGATAGTTTACCTCGATAAGTATAAACCATAAAAGATTCATCTGATGGAATGAGTGGTCCGTATTCGGAAGCATCGGTGTTAATAGGCAGGCCAATATTTTTTGTTTCCGCAAAACTTACTTTCGATTTTATAGTACCCAATGTTTTAATATTTGCAATACGGCGAGTAGCTTGAATAATTAACTCTTTGTTAGGTTTTGATTTTGCAGATTCTTCATTGATAAAAGCCACAAAATATTTATCCGCCAATTTAGTACTGTCGATTTGTTCGTAGGCATAAGCCAGGTTATAATTATAAAATTCGAGTTTATCTTTAATCTTTTCGAGTTTTAAGAAAAGTGGAAGGCTTTTCGATTTTAAATCTTCATTATAAGTTTTACATATTGCATCTAAGTAAATAACAGCAACATTATCAGGATATAATTTTAAGAGGGAATCTAAATTTGGTAAAGCTTCAAGATATAATTCGTTATCGAAAGATAGAATTGCCTTATTTAATAAAGGTTGATGATTTTTTGCAATTGCCTTTTCAGCTTCATTAATTAAAAATGGATTGATTTGAGAGAACCCTTTAGCTGTAAGCAAAACAAAAAAGAATAATACTATTTTGATATTTTTCATTTATTAAATAATTGTAATGAAAGGTTTATTAACTGATACGTAAAAGTAACAGGTTAAGTTAGGTAATTTTTTTATTTATGTAAGATTTGAGTGAAAACAGAAAATGACTGAGTAAATGATTATTAATCATTAACAAAAAAGCCACCTAGGGGGTGGCTTTGTGGTGGTCATGTAGGGGTCGTCCCGATAGCTATCGGGACCCAAACCTTCTATTTTATATATTTTTCAAGTAATTTTTGACTTATTTCTGGATAAGTTACCAAATTTTCAAAGTACTTTCTACTTTTCATTTTTTTAATATAGGTTTCTATTTTCCTCGCAGTTTGTCTGTCTGGACACGCTAATTTAAAATAAAAATTCCAGTCATTTGCTTGTTTTGTATAGGAAAAATCAAATTCACCTGAATTATGAAGGGCTAGTTGTGAATTCAAATCTTTAGTTTCTCCAATATAAAACTTATCGATAGATTTGCTATAAATGTTATATACGAAAAACATTTTCTTAATAAAAAAAAGCCACTGAAAAGTGGCTTTGCTGTGGTCATGTAGGGAGTCGAATCTGTATTGTAAATCATTGATTATATTGATATTAAAATCCGCTATTATATTTGGGGGCACACTGGGGAAGCAAAAGTGCCATTCTCTACCAAATTTACGATATTTTTTCATTGGTTCCAAAACCAATTTAATCCGAAATGCACAGTAATCATTAAAGAGACCTTATGAAATTACAAAACAGAAATTGTGGTGACATAGCAAACAACATTTGATTGGAACAAAAAACCTATCCAACTTTATGCAAGTTTGGTATACGAAGATTGAAGAACACGAACTAAACCTCGCAATAAAAACTCCAACACAGGATAGTTTTTAATTATCACTTATTCAGAAAAGTGGTTAGTTCAAATAGAAAAATATAACCCACTCAAAAGCTATCTTGCAACAAGAATGCATAATTGATTTTAGAATGTTTAATTATAATGTAGAATTATTTGATGGTAATTATTTTGTTTTTAATCGCAAAAAGAACTAAACCTATTGCATTTTTAGACTTTGTTTTTTTTAGCAAAACTTCACGATGGGAATCTACTGTTCTTGAACTAACACCTAATACATCAGCTATTTCTTTATTGGTGTACTGCCCGCAAATTAATTTAAGTACTTGAGTTTGTCTTGGCTTTAATGATTTCGTTTTTTCATTTGCCATAAATACCAAAAATTTAATTTTAATAGAGTTAGGAATTTAAACCATCAAGCTAATGCAATTAATTCCATTTTCGACAAAAACCAACAAAAATAATACTGAGCGGTTAAGTATTGAATAATCAATTGTATAGGTTACAAAAAGGTAGTTCTACCTTTCAGTTTTTTCGGGTAGAATTACCTTTTTTTTTGACCGTTTTCTTCTGGAAAACGAATAATATGATACGCAAATATTTAACCAAAGGGGGTATTAATGAAATAATATACTTCCTTTCTTATTAAATAAGACGCTAAAGTTTTCGCGTTCAAGAAATAATTGATTCAGATTTAGTTATTAACAATGCCCTGAAAGATTCTAAAAATTTAGACTAGGTATTTTTACCTAGTATTTTAAATTAATGTTATTTAATTTAATAGTATAACTACTCAAAAAACACCTTATTAAATCAAAGCAAAGTTTGGGATAAAAAATTTTGTGATTTTTTTTTGTATTTCATATTACATTAATCTTTTATATCCTATAAAGTTTTGAACAAAATGTAATCTTCAATTGAAATATTGAATTTAGAATGTTAAAATTGTTAAGATTTTTAACATATCCAAAACTTTAAAAATATAAAATATGAAATTTAGTATAAGAATTTTCTTCCTTACTGCCATGCTATTTATTTTCTTTAATAATGGAAAAGGTCAATCATGCGGAACTTGCAGCATTAATATTACATCTTTAGACAGTTCAAGCTATACTGTAAATTCAGGAGTAACTTTTTGCGTGGATACAACCGGGAATTTTGTTGGTACAATTGTATTAAACGGAGGTACCTTATGTAACAAAGGTTTATTCAAACCTAAAACTATTACTCTCACTAGTGGGATATTATCCAATTACGGTAACTCTTCTTTAAATTCTTCAATAACTATTGGAAGTAGTATTCAAGTGAGTAATAGTGAAGATGCAATTATTAATATTAACGGTACGTTAACAAATAGCGGTGGATCCATTACAAATGATGGTATTATGAATGTTGATCAAAATATTCAGAACAACTCTGGAACTATTATTAATAATAGTGTTATTAATTGCACGCAAATAACCGGAAGTGGCACTTTAACTAATACTGGCAAAATCAACACCAATTAATTTATGATTATAAATTTTTTAGCAAAAAGATGTCGTTTTATTGCGATAGTTGTGGTCTCGATTTTTTTGACTCAGACAATGAAAGCGCAACTATGTACAGGTTGTACAACTGTAATTAGTTCAAATACTTCTGCCAATATAACAGTTGGAACAGGATCGGTAGTTTGTATTGCGCCAGGAGTTACCGCTTCCGGAAATATTACCGTTAATGGCGGAGTTTTATGTAATGAAGGAACTGTTTCGAATCTTACTTTAATCGAAGGGAAATTTTTAAATCGTGGCTTATTTTCAAAAACTTCAGGAGCTTTGAATATAACAAACGCTAAAAATTTAAAAATTATTTGTTTCCCAAACTCAAATTTTGATGTTGTCAATGCAATGAATATGGATGCATTAACTACTGCTGATTCAATTGTAATTAATGTTTTTCAAGGAGCAAAATTTTCAATTGGTCAAGGTATGTCAATAAGTAAAGGCTGGTTAAAAATTACAAATGCAATTCCTGATCCTACTTCAAGAACCTCGTTAGAATCAATGTTTAATATTGGCGGGCAATTAAATGTTAGTAATTCTGCTTTGAAAATATTAAACCTTCCCAAAGGAATTTTTAATGTTACTAATGCTATTACCCTTGATGGTAAATACGACAAAAAGGTTACTAATTATGGGGTATTTAATTGTGACAATGCATTTAATATTAGTGGTAATGGACAAGGAGCGTATTCTACATTAATTAATAACAACGGAACTTTTAATATCACCGGTAATCTAACATCATCTTATAATAATGGCACAGTAACTATTAATAATAACGATTATGCCGTCAAACCACAGCCGACTTTTATAGTTAAAAAATCCATCACCTTTAGTAAAGATAATAATATATTCAATAATTACAGGCCATTAGATGTTACTCTTGATATCACTATGGAAAAAGGAATATTGATAAATAATTCTATAATTACTGCACGGGATGTTGTAATTAAATCCGCACTACTAACTAATAATAATACGATTTATTCGTTCAGAGACTTTTCTGCATCCAGCGCTGCAGCTGTTGTAAATAATAACGGTTATATTGATGTAGGTAGGGTGTTCACAAACAAGGGAACTTTTAATTTAATTGAAAATGCATTTTTGAATACGAAGGATTATTACAACATCGTTAATGGCACTATAAATGGACCTGCTAAAATTATAAGTGATGAAGCCTATCCTATAATCTACATTTCAGGTTATTCAGAAAATAGCGGTTACATTAATGGCAATGTGCTTGTTTATGATGAAACTCTTGTTGGTACAGTCAATAATAATGGATACGGTTTTGATCAGGTAACTAATGGAAGCAGGATTTCAAGTAATACTTTGTTTGCCGCAAGATCCGTTGGACCAAGTGGACCACCCGCGATCAACTGCGTAGCATTACATCTAATTTTTAAAGTTGCAGTCAGTGGCAATCCTTTAGTTATATGTTTCGGTGGATCCAGTAATCTTTCCTCTCAGTTCAGAAAAAAGGTCGGTCCCAATTATGTTAACTTTCCAGGTACGCTATACCACCAAGTCCCGGATATGGTACATACACAACTTTTGATCCTGCAACAAGTTCAATGGTCGCGCCAAGCGCATTAACAGTTCCGAATTATATTGCTACTTATAATGACAATTTTGCGAAACCTTGGCTGCAATGGCATCCGGAATATTGTAAACTGAAATTTTATTGTGATCCTTTAATTAATGCAATAACTAATTACTCGAATACAATTCTTAATATTAGCACATTTGATGAAGCTTGTAAACAAGGTTATTTATTTCCGCTTGCTGCATCAGCTGGTTGGCAAAACGCACCTAATTCCACAAGCTGTCCTTCATGCGGCCCTATTACCAATATATATATTCCATTGATGCCTACAACTGGCAGTGGGTTTACTTCCGGGCAAATTAGTACTGCGCTGGCCAACTTCACAAGTTCGTTAACTGCAACAACATATACTTCTCCATATACTTCAAATGTTACAGCTAATATTTACCAAGTCGCCATTGCAGTAGGTAGTAATTTACCATTAAACGATATAACAACATCAGTTATTAATCCTGTTTTTGGTGTGGATAATTGTTATCGCGATAGGCAATGGGAGTTCTATAAAATATTTTACATGAATTTCATCAATAATTTAATTATAGATCTGGAAAATCAATTTATTAGTGCGTGGACACCGTCTCAGGGTGGTTGTTTAAATAACGCCGGACTTTCCGCGTTACCCGGTTACTATAAAGTTTTTCCTGATTTAACAGTTGCAAATAATCCTATTGTGGCTTCCTTCAGTCCGCCAACATCTTCTACTACTATTACGTCACCGCCGGCTTCTTTCGTAGCGCAATGTTCAACATTCTGTGCTGCTTATGTAAATCAATGGTTAATAGATTTAGGTCCTTGTAATATTACAACTGCTGATTGGCCAAATGTACATGCAGCAATGGAAGCTGTTTGTACTGCAGGTTGCGATTCAAATGATCCTTTCGGAGCTTCAAATACTAATCCGGCAATTACTATTTCAGGCCCAAGTGGCCCCGTTTCTGTAAGTAATTTTCAGGATGTCCTAAACGCTTTTGGGTATGGCCCACCTAATGCAAGTTGTAATTCGTATTTAATTACTGCACCCAAACCTAAAGGTTATTCTTATTCCGGAGGAGCATCTACTACACCAACACTAGACGCTTGTGGTTGCGATGCAATTTTAAATGCACATAACAATTACACTTTAGGAGTTTTCAATACTACAATAAATCAATGCGTAACAACTGAGAGTGCGTATTTCCAATCTGTACTCGGTGCAACTTTAACCAATATAAGCTCTTATGTGTGTGCTTGTAAAGCAGCTTCATTAACTACCGGCGGATATAATTTTAATAATGTACCTGCTGATTTAAAAGGCACATTAGGATTACCTCAAAATCTCACTTGTAAAAATTGCATCCCTTGCGCTTCATTATCAATAGTTGCTCCTAAATATTCAGCTCTTTTTGGTACGGCTTCACCTGCCAGTGTAAATCCTACTTTATTGGCTAACCTGTATAATAGTGAATTGAATATGAATAATACCGCTCAGGAGTGGATTGACTTTATTAAAGATTGTAATAATAATTATGATCCGATTAGCATGACTTATGGCTCATCAGCGGGTATTGGTAGTTTGGCAAGTCCACAATTAAAAGATCTTGCACCATTATTAAATATACTTTATACAAACGGGTTTTTATCGGCGGGGTCATACGTACTTAATACAACTAATGCGATGGGATTTTTCTCATCAACTCTTTGGACAAACGTTAATGCCTGGTCACCATCTTATGTGGCTACTGTTGCCAACACAGTTAATGTAACTACTACTATTTTAGGCAATAAAATATCGGTAACTTTAGATAACTCACCTAATACAACCAATTTTTATAATTGCAGTTTTGATTTGAGGGTGCCGCTTATCTTTCCTACATCACCAACCCTTAATCCGGGTTTATCCTCTGCAGGCTTTTTTGATATTAAAGCAGCCTGCGGTCCCGGCTTTTCGGGCGGAAGTGCGACACTTAATGCGCCAAATTCGTATGTTGTAAGTTTCAGTTACGTAAATTCATCGAGCGCGGTGCAAACTTTTACTTTTAGAGGGCAGAGTACTTGCTTTAATACTTTAGTGCAGCCGCTAATGCCGGCAGGAACTCCTTCGTGCACCCCTTATTTGTGCAGTAATAATTTAAGTCTTACAACCCCAACAAATAATTGTATAGCTACTTTAATCAATAATGCCTTGAACAGCGCATCAACTAGTTACAACAACTATATTACGGCACAGGTAGCGCAGTTTATACAAAATTATAAAAACTACTGCTATGCAAATGTAACTGAAACCACTAAAAGAGGTTATTCAATTAAAGAATATCATTACACTCTATACTATTACGATCGTGCAGGTAATCTAGTACATACAGTACCGCCTGCAAGCGTACAAGTAATTAGTAATCCGACAACAATTAATAATGCAATAACATATATTAATTCTTATGGCACGGTAGGTTTAGCTGTTTATCCCGCTCACAGTTTAAACGATCCTACTGGCCTCGACCGTTATATAAGCCATTATCAATACAACACCTTTGATGCACCACTGGTACAGGTTACGCCCGATGGTGGTGAAACAAATTATTTGTACGACCATGTTGGCCGTCTTGTCGCATCAAGAAATGCCAAGCAAGTTGTAGATAACAGTTGGAGTTATACTTTTTATGATGTGTTTGGAAGGATAACAGAAGTTGGTGTAGTAAAGCTTGCGCCAGGTGATGTTATTACCAATGCTACCACAACTAATCCAATTTTATGGTTTAATTATGTAAATACACGGCCAAGGCAAGAGGTAACACAAAGTTTTTACGATGTACCTTCTATTCCTTCGCTTAATCTTCAGTTTTCCGGTGGTCAGATAAATTTACGCAACAGGGTTAGTGCTTCAACTTATGAATGGACTTATGATGGCAATCCTAATACATATGATTATGCAACAGCTTATTCGTATGACGATCATGGAAACGCCACTCATATTGTTCAGCAAAATCCTAAATTAAATTTAGCCGGACCATCAAATGAATTTAAACATATTAAATATGAGTTTGATCTTATAAGCGGAAACGTAAAAAAAGTAAGTTATCAGCCTGGTGAGCGTGATCAGTTTTATCATAAATATTTCTATGATAGTGATAATCGTTTACATGAAGTCCATACAAGTAATAACGGTATAGTTTATCAAAACGATGCTAAATATTTTTATTTCCAGCATGGGCCATTGGCAAGAACAGAGATCGGTGAAAAACAAGTACAAGCTACCGATTACGCATTTACAATTCAAGGATGGGTTAAGGGCGTAAACAGTACGATCCTCCAAGATAATACAGATATTGGAAAAGATGGAAATCAGAGCAGTGCGTACATGACTAGTTCTCCTAATATTCATGCAGACTTTGCAAAAGATGCAGCCTCTTATAATCTCAATTATTTTACTAGTGATTATAGTCCGATCAAATCGGCCGCTCAAAACTTTTTGGCTGACATGACAAATTTAAATTCTGGTTCAGCAACAGGATTTAAATTAAGCGCAGATGCTCCTGATCTATACAATGGTAATATATCAAGTATGATTACCAGTATTTACGAAATACGACCAACACCTGCGAGTTTCGACAGAGGTCTAGTTAAACCACAAGCTACGGCTTACAGATATGATCAGTTGCAGCGAATAAAAAACATGAAAGCGTATAGCAGTTTACAGATCAATGCACCCGGCACTTCATTACCACAGAATAGTGAAGCTATTGATCTGCAAAGCAACCAATGGAAATTACCTGCAAATGGCGGTAATTATGTTGGTATATATGAAATGAATTTTAATTATGACAAGATTGGTAATATAACTCAGTTAGGACGCACTGGTGATGCTTCGTATGTAGGAAGCAGTTGGAGCAGTAAAATAATGGATATTTTGACTTACAATTATAATACCACGGCAGTAATTCCGGTTCCGAGTTTAGGCCCTGGTAAATTTATAAATGTTAACAGTCAATTGAAATCGGTTAATGATGCTACCGTTTCAGGATTTGGAAATGATATAAAAAATCAAACCAACCCGAATAATTACAATTATAATGGTATTGGAAGTCTTGCAGGAGATATAAGCGAACAAATACTTCTTATTGAATGGACTGATGCACACAAAGTAAAAAGCGTTGTAAGAATTCCTACCAGCACGCGTTCAGATATTTATTTTGAGTATGATCCTTTTGGAAGGAGAATTTCTAAAAAAGTTGTAGGAAAATTGCCAACCGGTGTTATAGATCCTTCTAACATAGTAACCACTTATTACACTTTAGATCCGGAAGGAAATACACTCGCCGTTTATTCGGAACAAATAACTCCTGGACCATTATCGATATATAATCTCAATTGCACCGAACAAATTATTTATGGCTCGGGCAGGATCGGTATAAATAATTCGGGTGTGGATATGTATAACCCTGTTATACCTAATAATTATTTGGATATTTATTTTGGGAATAAAAGCTATGAATGCACAAATCATTTAGGAAATGTTATTACTACAATAAGCGATCGTAAACTTTCGATTGACGGAACATATGCTTACGTTGGAAATGGTAATGGTAGTTATGGTTATGTAAGCAGTGGCTACCTCCTTACAAATGTTGGAGCGGGCGTTGGATATTATAACCAGGTAACAGCTCCTGATGGAACTGTGGATTATTACATGCCGGAATTCCAAACGGTAAATGATTACTATGCATTCGGGATGGTGATGCCGGGCAGATCTGCGGCCATCGGAAGCGCCTCTTACCGCTATGGTATGAATGGCCAGGAAAAAGAAAACG
>JAYTSW010000436.1:0-3724 GCA_043745425.1 Sphingobacteriaceae bacterium
CGAGCTCGGTAAAAGCGAAGCCTGCGGACAGCGGAAGATCAGGCACTCAGTCTGTAGCGGTTAAACCAATTGTAAATATTACAAATCCGCCAACAACTCCTTATAACGAATCAGTAAATCGTAATTTCCCTGTTTATGCTGATGTTTATAATGTAAACCAACGCAGCCAATTGTATGTTACATTTAATGGCGCTCAGGTTATTAATTATAGTTGGAATGGTAAAACTATAAATTTCACTGCGCCGCTTAATGTTGGGAATAATATTGTTTCAGTTACCGCAACCAATACGGCGGGTTCCGATTCTAAATCGGCTGTTATTGTTAATTCAGGTGTTCCGCCTCAAATTACAATTACAACACCGGGTGCAAGTAAAGTAACAACGGGACAAAGCACTGCAGATGTTTACGCAACAATTTTGAATGTGGAAAGCGCTGAATATATTTCTGTAAATTATAATGGTGTTCCGTTTTCTGGTTTTGGTTACAATACAATGAATAAAGTATTTAACATGAGCGTTAATTTAGTTGATGGAACGAATACTGTTGATATAACTGCCACCAACTCTTTTGGTAAAGATGAGAAAGCACAAATTATAATTTATAAACCTACAACGGTTTTAACAGCAACAGGTACTGCAGTTAAATCGGTTAGTGTTGTTATTACCGACCCAACAATAAATCCTTATAAGTCTTCATCAGCAACCTATAAAGTGAGATCAAAAATTACGGGCGTTAATTCACAAAGCCAGGTAACAGTTACTGCCAATTCAAACCCTGTTCCATTTAATTTTGTAAGTGGGAATGTTGATTTTGATGTGCCTTTAGTAACCGCTAATGTTTTAGTTCAGGTTAGCGCCACTAATGGTAAATCATTCGATTCAAAATCTACTGTATTAACGTATGAGGCACCTAAAAAGATAACACCGCCAACAGTTGTAATCGTTAATCCAAATCCATCGCCTTATACCACAACAGGAAGTGTTTATGCGTTTAAAGCGAAAACAACTTACATTACCAATCCATCTCAGTTAGAAGTAAAATATAACGGTAATGTAATTTCAAACTATTCGTTTAATGCGAGTACTGGCTTTATTGATTACAGTGATAATTTAATTTTGAATTCAAATAATTTTTTCGAAGTGAAAGCAACAAATGTTTACGGTACCGCCAACGCTTCTGCCATTGTAAAACAAGAGCAACCAAAACAAAAAATTATTTGTCATCGTGTGGATAGAGCGACCATGCAAACGATGACAATCTTGGAAAGTGATTGGGCAGTGCATCAAGCGCATGGTGATTACGAAGGACCTTGTCAAAAAGTAGTTGACCCACAACCTGATCCGCAAATAACAATTTGTCATCAAAACAATGATGGTTCAAAACAAACTATTTCAATTTTACAAAGTCAGTGGCCGCAACATCAGGCGCATGGTGATGTAATGGGAACTTGTCCTAAGATTGTTGCTGAAGATCCTATCCCTGATCCACAAATAACTATTTGTCATCAAACTGCGGATGGTTCAAAACAAACTATTGTTATTTTACAAAGTCAGTGGCCTTCGCATTTAGCACATGGTGACGTAATGGGAACTTGTCCTAAAATTGTTGTTGCCGACCCTGTTGATTTAGATCCGGATCTTGTAATCTGTCATAAAAACGCAGATGGTACCGAAACAAAAATGACTATTAAACAAAGTCAGTGGCCAGCGCATCAGGCACACGGTGATTATGTTGGTGGTAATTGTGCTGCATCAACTAGTACAGCAGCATCAAGTAGTACTTTAGAAATTTGTCATAATAACGGTGACGGAACAAAGACAACGATGATTATTCTTATAAGTCAGTTCCCTGCGCACAGAGCACATGGTGATATAATGGGTAAATGCGCACCTCAGTCTGCTAATACGAATACTGTTCCTGCTAATAATACAATGACGATTTGCCATAAGAACGGAGATGGTTCAACAACTACAATGAATATTACTCCTGATCAATGGTCAGCACATAGAATACATGGTGATGTATTAGGTGTTTGTCCGCCCCCGCAAAAAACATTGAATCCTGAAGGAGATGGTGGGCCAATTAAAAATGGTGGTGACACTGATAATGGAAATAAAGTTCCGGGCAGAACCACTACCACTGAAGAACCAAAGAAGATTGAAGAACCGAAAACAACTGAGCCCGAAAAGACTCAGGAAACATTAAAACTGAAGCCAAGATAATTTATGAATCTTATTTTAATTGATAGCGAAACAAATTGGAAATGTTTATTGCCTTTAACTTATACACGCCCTGTAGCTGAAATACGCATTGGTATTTTAACCATAAAAGAAAAATGGGAAAAACATTTAAAAACGACGGCGAGTTTTGTATGTAAAGATTATTTGACAAAAAAATATCCTGTTGCTTATAAAACTGGAAAAAATAATCTATTTGTTGCCTCGAATGTATTACCAGACTCAAAATTAGTTGCGGCTATTAAAAAATTAAAACCAAACGAAGGATTAAAGAAGGGAAATAATTTTATTGCGTATTGTACTTCTCAAACAACAGTTACTTTTACGAATTGTAAAGAATATACAGGTGATGTTTTAAAAATTGAAAGCGTTTGTGATATTTTCTCGAAAAATGGAGAGGCGCTGAAAGCAGATTTTGAATTATTAACCAAAGGACGAAAAAGTGCGGCACTAAGTAAAAGCAATACAGTTGTAGGAAAAAAGAATTTGTTATTTTTAGAAAAAGGAGCAAAAGCAGAAGCTGCCACTTTTAATACCAATGCCGGACCAATTTACATTGGTAAAAATGCAGAAGTAATGGAAGGTAGTTTAATACGCGGACCATTTTCTTTAGGTGAAGAAAGCACATTAAAATTAGCTGCTAAAATTTATGGACCAACAACTATTGGCCCTCATTGTAAAGTGGGTGGAGAAATTAATAACTCAGTAATTTTTGGTTATAGCAACAAAGCGCACGATGGATTTTTAGGACAAAGTGTAATAGGTGAGTGGTGTAATTTAGGTGCTGATACCAACAACTCCAATTTGAAAAACAATTACGGTGAAGTAAAACTATTCTCTTACGAAAGTAATAGCAATAAAAATACTGGCTTACAATTTTGCGGTTTAATAATGGGCGACCATAGTAAATGTGGCATTAACACCATGTTTAATACAGGAACTGTAGTTGGCGTAGGTGCAAATATTTTTGGTGGAGGCTTTCCGCCAACCCACATACCAAGTTTTGTTTGGGGCGGCGCAGAAGGTTTTGACACCTACCGTTTAGAAAAAATGTTTGAAACCACAGAACGTGTTTACTCTCGCCGAAACACAAAATTAGAAGCAACCGAAAAGAAAATTTTAGAAACTATCTTCCACGAGACAACTAAATTTAGAGAGTGGGAATAAAATAAATAAGGATGATAAACATACTCCAAGCCTGCTAAATTAGCGCGATAAGGAGGGTTTTATGAGTCCTATAAGGAAGTTATAAGTAATGCGCCTAGACTTTTTTATTTCAAAGACAATTTCTTTTACACATCATCTTCCTGAATTCTAATTCTGTCCTTCGCATCATCTTCTTGGTTTGACAAGGAGAATTTTAAATTTTTTCCTTGCCGACACACACGGCTGACACAGCCGATAGAACGGCTATCACTTCTGCGCAACTCAATTGCAAGTTGGCGCGAGACGCGCCAACCAAGCCCGATTTTCATTGAAAAATAAGG
>JAYTSW010000437.1:0-3677 GCA_043745425.1 Sphingobacteriaceae bacterium
AAAAAAATTTCACCTCACCTTCCCAAAACAGTTATTTGCTTTTTAATCATAATAACTACCCTGAATGCTTTCGCACAAAAAGATACTGCGAAAGTTCAACAGGCAAATAAAAATAAAATCAGCAGGGCATGGAATGCTGCGTATCCGATTGTGAAACAAGTTGTGCTTGACACCAATCACATTATTCCCAACTACCCTTATTTCAAATCATGGGCGCTTGATGCCAGGGATATTGTAACTTCGCCTTTTCATTGGAAAGGAAAGCAATGGCTCACAGTGGCTGCTGTTCTTGGAGTTGATTATATTATTTCAACCCAAGATAGAACCGTTCGCGATTTTGCTTTGAAATACAGAACGGAAACGACTAAGCAAATTACAAGGCTTGATTTAGAACCATGGGGTAGTGGGAATTTTTCAATCCCGTTGATGGGACTTTTTTACTTATATGGAACGTTACACAAAAAAGATCACAGAAGCCAGCGGGTTGCTCTTCTTGGAGTAAAAGCGCTTTATTTGTCAAATATATTTGTTACAATACCGCAATTAACGATACATCGTCACAGACCTTGCCAGTATTATTATGACGGAACACCCAATCTCACCAAAGAGAAATGCCTGAATGATTCACAATATAACTTTGATGGCCCTTTTGCTTCCGGTACCGACTTTCATTCCTTAAAAAGCATTGTGGATGGTTTTTCTAAAGAAGGTATTTACCATTCATTTCCATCCAATCATTCGATAAGCGCTTTTGCAGTTGCTACAATAATTGCTTCTGAATATAAAGACCATCCCATTGTGCCTGTAATTGCTTATACAATTGCATCCCTTACCGGCATTTCACGAATTGAAGCAAACAAACATTGGGCATCAGATGTTTTTATGGGTGCAGCTCTTGGTTATGGAATAGGTAAACTTATTTATAACAGGAATAATTGGAAAATGAAAATCGCCCCTGTTGTAAGCAATGGAACAACAAGTTTGTATATAAATATTCCAATTAATTAGGTTTTTTCAGTAGACCCTAGTAAACAATATTTTAAAAATTTCAATTATGGGCAGACTTTTAAAAAAATAGACGATCACGATTTTATTTTCGTGAACAAACCTTTAATAGAAGAGTGAAGATAAAGAATTTAGGGACTTTCTAAAAAACGAAAAACAAAAAATAGTTTTCGCGCTGTTACCAATGCTAAAAGACAAGTAGCATAAGGACCGGCGAGCTTTTACGAACCAAATAAAAGCCAACGCCAAATGCCGCTAGGCAAAAGGCGGGGTTTTACGTTCCAAAGACAGTTTTGCGGTTAATGGCAGTTTAGTTTTTCATTTTATTTAATCGTAAAAATGTAGCCCTGAGCCTCGTTTTCTCCTGTTTTCAGCGTTGGGACACCCTAATAATTTTTCTGAATAATTTGGTATAAATGTGCCTGTTCATCATCCATTTTAAGCAGTTTTGTCTTTGTGTGTTTTGATTCGGGCAAAGTATAGCTAATCTCATACATGTTGTGAGTTACTTCAGCTGCTTTTTTTAATGATAGTGTAGATTTTTCTTTATAAAGTATTCTTTCTAATTCCTTGTATATGCAATAAGCGGTAAAGGATATACAAATGTGAGCCTCAATCCTGCTTTGTAGCCTATGATAGATCGGTCGAATACGTAAATCCGTTTTGGACATTCTAAAAGCTTTTTCAATATGCCATAAATTTTTGTAATTTTCCATTACTTGCTTATCATTTAGTTTAGTGTTTGTGATGTAGCCTTTTAAGCCATCCCAACATTTATCTGCATTGAATTTTTCATAATCAATTTCAATCATCACATCGCCTTTCATTTTTAAATATTTGTTGTATCCTTTGTTGTTGATATTCGATTTGGTGAACTTCCCTTTTTTTATTTGTTTTTCTAATCTTTGTAAGCCTCGTTTACGATTGTGCTCATCTTTAGTGGCTCTGTTATTAGCATAAGCAACTATAAGACGATTATGTGTTTTTGCAATTTTCATTGTTTCTCCATCTCCCAACTTCTTTTCTAAAATCTGTTGTTTTATTTTTTGTGGCTCGTTTTTTATTCTTGCTCCAATAATATACTCATAATTTTTATCTTCTAATGCCTTTATGTTTTCATTAGAAAGAAGCCCTGCATCTGCCACAACAATAGGTTTTTCAAGGTTGAATTTTTGGGCTGTCTTTTCTAAAAATGGGATGAGTGTGTGACCTTCATAAATATTTCCTTCATAAATATCATAGCTTATTGCATATCCCCCTAAGCCAACTAACAATCCTAAATATATTTGAGGACTCTGATTTTTTCCATCTTTACTAAATCCTGTTTTGCGCAAATCATCTTCATCACTGGATTCAAAGTATAACGTTGTCATATCATAAAAAACAACACTTATTGAATCGTTTAAAATCCTCTTGGTATGAGCAAATGCAATTTGTTCAACTTTTGTTTTTAGTTTATTATTTAACTTGTCCAAAAACCGATAAACGGCATCAATGTCCATCATCACACCTTGAAATCGATATAGATATTCTATCGTTTTTAATTTACTCAAAGGAAAGGCTAAGCGTGCAATAACTAAATGCCTAAAAAGATCTTCGTTGATAGAATTGAATCCTATGTGGTCATAAATTTTCCCGAAAATAATTTCTGGACCAACTGTTTTTATGCTAGCATTTTGTAAGGAATCAAAAACTTGTTCTATAAACGTATCTTTTTCTGAAGCGAATAATTTTGGTTGAATACTTAGTCGTTCCAACTCTTGCTTGCCAAGAAAATATAATTTTTCAATCTCTTGTTCGCTTTTACTTGAACCAATAGTTTTATAAACCAGGTATTTACTATTGGATTTGGAAATTATTTGCACCGAAGTGCTGCCTGACTTATTGTATTTTTTGCGAATAAACATGCGCAAAAATAGTAACGGGACACCCAAACACAAAACACTTTCCAATAAAATAAGGTATTATAGAGGGCGTTTTTTAAAAGTGCGGAAAACAGGAAGAAACAAAAATTCAAGAACAAACGATTCCTCCCCACAAGCGACACGGCATCGCGTTTGTTCAGTCCTTACGCGCGTTTTCATAAGTTCAAGATAGTAAAAAGATTAATTCAATTGCTCAAAGCTCGAATACATTTGAAGATATACTAAAGAATCACTGTTCAAAATCAGCCTACAGAAAATACAAAACTAAAAATATTTATTGTTTAATAATTCTTTTGTTAATTGATTGACCTGCACTTTTAATTTTTAAAAAATAAATACCATTGGGTTGATTACTTAAATCAATTGAGACGTGAGATGCGAGATTTGAGATAGGAGATGAAAAAACTTTTTCACCTAAGATATTGTACACCTCCACATTTTCAATTTTACACCTTCCATCCTCCATTCTAGCTGTAAACAGGCCCTTACCCGGATTCGGAAATACATTTAGATTTGAGATAGGAGATGTGAGATAGGAGACAATAGAATTTGAGTTAGTAAATTCATTGGTTGTTGTGTTTGTAATAATGGGAGTATTGTAATCAAAATAAATATTGGCGGTATTTTTAATTTGTGTGCCCAATGGCAGATTTGGTTTTGGTTTGATGCGATACTGCACAAAACCTTTAGAACCTTCGGGATTGCTGGTGCTACCAGGTAACATGATGTTTGGAAAACGGAAAGTAA
>JAYTSW010000438.1:0-3658 GCA_043745425.1 Sphingobacteriaceae bacterium
AAAAAACGGAAGCTGTTATAATAATTATAAAAGCAACAGGAAGCAGTATTTTCACTACAAACTTCTTAAAATTGGAAATAGATGAATTCTCCTTGTGCATCTTGGTTTAAAATAAATAATAAAAAAATCAATATGCTTAAAAACGCGATATTTCTACCTATAGTTTTGAAACGCATATCTATTGGCAAAAAATAAGCAAGCAATAAAAATAGTATAACCAATAATGAAATTCCAAAACTGAATGGGCCTTTGCTGGCAAATAATTGCGTGACATCCGTAGAGAAATCACAACTAAGCATAAGCCTTATCATGTGCATCGCTTCATCAAGACTCGAAGCTCTAAAAAACACCCAGGCAATAGTAACCACCATGAATACGGCCAATTGCTTCACTAATTTAATTGGCAATGAAACACTTTTTAATTTCGGCAAAAACGACTCTATCAAAATATAAATAGCGTGCAAGCCTCCCCAAATAATAAATGTAAAATTAGCGCCATGCCACAATCCGCTTAATAAAAAAACAATAAAAATATTTCGATATAATTTTATTTTTGAAACACGATTGCCTCCCAATGGGATATATAAATAATCTTTAAACCATGATGAGAGCGAAATATGCCAACGCGTCCAGAATTCAGAAACAGATTGGGATAAATACGGACGATTAAAATTCAACATTAAATCGTAGCCCATAAATTTAGCTGTTCCGCGTGCTATATCCGAATAACCTGAGAAGTCGCAGTAAATTTGTAGAGAAAAGAAAACAGCTGCAATCCATGCAGAAAAAGTATTTGATCCATCTAAATTTTTATAAACTTCATTCACGTATACTGCTAATCTGTCTGCTATGACCATCTTTTTAAAAAGGCCGAGGAAAATAAGGTTCGTTCCCAATAATGCGTTATCAAAACTAAATTCATTCTTCCTGTAAAACTGATGCAAAATGTTTTGTGGTCGTTCGATGGGGCCCGCCACCAACTGCGGATAAAACATAACATATAAGGCATAAATTCCAAAATGCTTTTCAGCTTTCTGATTCCCTCGATACACTTCAATGGTATAACTCATGGCCTGGAATGTATGAAATGATAATCCAATTGGTAAAATAATATTTAGATACGGAATTGGATTTTCTATATCTAACAAATTGAATAAACCAGTAATGTTAGTATTTAAAAAATTATAATATTTAAAAACAGCTAAAACTCCAATATTAGCAATGAGGCTTGCTATCAAATATTTTTTCTTTTTACTTTTCTCAGTTTGTTTTTCAATGTAAATACCAGCGTAATAATCGATAACGATTGTGAACGCAAGAATAAGAATGTACTCTGGTTTAAAAAACATGTAAAAGAAACAAGAAGCTGCTAATAATAGCATCCATCTTATTTTATGTGGCAACAGAAAATAAAGTGTTGTAACCACAATAAAAAAATAAAGGAAATGAGATGAGTTAAATAGCATGAAAAAAATTAATTTAATTGGGCTAAGTCCGTTTCATTTTTCTTTTTTTCTTCCTCTCGCCTATCTTCAACATAGGCATTATACTTAATCCGGTTGTAATAGTACAAAAATCCAAAAAATAAAAAACCGTTAAATGTATAATTTCCTTGACGCAAAAGTTGAGTAATAATAATAACCAATACGGCATTTGAAATAAGCCAATATGTTTCATCCTCCTCAAAACCCAGGTTTTTAGAAACATAAAATTTTAAAATATACATAAGCATAAAAAGCAGACCCATTATTCCTAATTCAGAAAGAATCCGGAGAAACATGGAGTTAGCATCAGGCGCATTAAAATCATAAATACCCCCTAACATATAATTTATATTATATTTTTCGAAAGCGATTTCATGCGAACCTAAACCGCTCCCGAATAATGGGTTTTGTTTAAAATTTTCAATCGCCACATGGGTATTATTATACAATACAAACGAGGACCCATGTATCTTAGTTAATACTCTGCTCACTCTAAACATCCTCGCTCCTTTCGATAATTCGCCTCCCAATTCTTTTTCAACAATACCATCCACAAACAAGGCTTTCATACCATCAATCCTAACCCTAAAATCTTTTACATTTGAGTATACTAACGTAAACATAATAACTCCAACAGGAACAGCAAAAAAGAAATACCGTAAGGCTCCAAAATTTAAAGCGAATAATAAAATGGTAACAAAAATTCCAATATAAGCTAACGATGAAAACGAAAGAAGGTAAGCGGCGATAATAACAATACATTTTGTTTTGGTTAGAAATACTTCTCGTCGGAAAAACAATTCGTACAAGGCAATAAAAAATGCAGGTGCCATTGATGACCCGAAATAAGAAGGTTCTGTAAACGTACTATTAAGACGAATGCCCAATAAACCACCAACGTGAACATCCCATTTATTAAACGGCAAAAACAATCGCCAATTATAACCGGGCGCAAAATGTATTACAAATGACACTACCTGAATAAGTCCGAGTAGACACACAATGTAGCTGCCCGCGAGATACATCCTAAACATTTTATTCACATCGTAATCATAATACTCCATCACGTACCTGTAAAACATAATGTTTACGGCTAAGTTTACGAAAATTTTAAAAAAATTGCCGAGGGTATCATTATCAATTAAAACATTTAATATGCCTGTAACAAGTAAAGGAATGAAAATATATAAAAGCTCACGAGGAAATCTGTACTTAGCAATAAAAAAAAACAACAATACTATAATGGGAATGTATGTAATGTAAAACTCGAATGGTAATTGTTTTGGAAACAATACAATTCCATTAAAAAAAAGATTTATAAATATGCCGAAATCAATCCAGGTCAAATTATATAATATTTACTTCACGTTCCAGTTTAATACCAAATTTACTAAATACAGTTTGTAATACATGCTCAGATAAATCGTATACTTCTTTTCCGTTAGCTTTGCCTTTGTTTACCAATACTAGCGCTTGTTTATCGTGCACAGCCGCATTACCTCGTACATAACCTTTTAATCCGCATTTTTCAATTAACCATCCTGCTGCTAATTTATATTTTCCATTTTCCATTTCGTAAGCCACTAAGCCCGAAAACCGAATTTTTAAACTTTGGAATACGGATTTATCTACCTCAGGGTTCTTAAAAAAACTTCCGGCATTACCAATTATTTTAGGATCCGGTAATTTACTGCTCCGGATATTTATTACAGCCTGAGAAACTTCTTTTATCCCCGCGTTTTTTACTCCCATAGCTTCCAGCTCAGAGCTTATAGCGCCGTAAGATGTGTTTACGATCGGTTTTTTACTTAAACGAAATGTAACGGCTGCGATAATAAATTTATTTTTCAAATCGTGTTTAAAAACGCTTTCACGATAACCAAATTTACATTGAGTTTTACTGAAGATTTGTTTTTTTCCTGTACTGATATCACAAGCTTCCAACTCTGAAAAAACATCTTTTATCTCCACACCATAAGCGCCAATATTTTGCATTGGACTAGCGCCAACACAACCCGGAATTAATGATAAATTCTCCAATCCTCCATAATTTTTATCAATGCACCACATTACAAAATCCTGCCAAACTTCTCCTGCTGCCGATTGAACTTCAACAAATTCATCATCCTCTTTTATGACCTTAATTCCTTTTAAATTATTTTTTAAACCCAGCC
>JAYTSW010000439.1:0-13719 GCA_043745425.1 Sphingobacteriaceae bacterium
CCTGCTCCTACTGCTGAGAATGGCGTTAAAGTTGGAGAAGAAGGCATTTCATTTAAAGTACAAATTGGTGCTTATCGAAATCAAGTACCTGCTGAAATTGCTGCTAATTTTCAAAAAATTAAAGAATGGCCGGTAGATAATAAATTGATTAATGCCCTTTACATTTATACTGCAGGTAGTTTCACTGATGTGAAATTTGCCAAACAATTAAAAGATCAAATGATTGGTTTAGGAATTGGTGATGCTTTTGTTAGTGTTTATCAAAATGGTAAAAAACTTTCTTACGCTGAGGCTACTCAATATTTGAATAGGTAGTTAAATTCTTTTTATCACCCTCAGCATGTGCGAATACTTTTTATTCTCCGAATGAAAAATACCGTAATGATCAAATTTATCGATGCGAACTTTTCCTGAAGCGTGAATAATTTCGGTGTTATTTAAAATAATTCCAACATGAACAATTTTACCTTCTTCATTATCAAAAAAAGCTAAATCGCCGGCTTGCGCTTCTTCCACAAAACTTAAAGGGTGACCTAATTCCGCTTGTTGATAAGCATCTCTGGGTAATTTGTATCCGTTTAACTTATAAACCAACTGCGTAAAGCCTGAACAATCTATTCCGAAAATAGTTTTACCGCCCCATAAATATGGAGCGTTTAAAAATAATTTAGCTGTGTCTAATAATTCTTCCGTAGTTTTTTTGACAGAAGAAATTACTGTTCCGCCTTCAAATGAAAAATTTGTATCCTCAACTTTACATTCTTTATTTAAATATCCAGGCAATGTAGAGCCAATTGTTATTGGGAAAGTAAGATTGGTAGATTTGTTGATGATGAGCTGCATTAAATCTGTACTTAATACAGAACTTTGTGATTCTAATACCTTAAAAGTAGCTTCCGAAATTTTTGTGTGTTGTTTAAAATTTATCCAACATTCGTATTTATCATACGCTGTAATAATTTTAATCCAGGTTTCTGTTTGATCTATAATGGTATAATGCTCGCCAAACAATAATTGAGTTACCATCTCAGAGGTATTTAAAGCCTCTTTACGACAAGGAACAACACTTAACAAACAAATACCGTTATACATATTTTATTCATCTATGTGTCATTCCGAACTTGTTTCGGAATCTTAAAAAAAGATGCTGAAACGAGTTCAGCATGACCTCTTCATTATTACATAACTTCAATAACCACAGCGCTTGCTCCTCCTCCGCCATTACAAATTCCTGCAACGCCATATTTTCCTTTATTTTGTTTCAATACATTTATCAAGGTGCAAATAATACGCGCCCCAGAAGCACCTAATGGATGGCCTAAAGAAACCGCACCACCATTTACATTTACTTTTGCAGCATCCAATTTCATAATTTGCATATTGGCAATTCCAACAACTGCAAACGCTTCGTTTAATTCATAATAATTAATATCATCCATTTTTAATCCTGCTTTTTCAACAGCTTTTGGTACTGCTAAGCTTGGTGTAGTTGTAAACCACTCTGGTGATTGCTCTGCATCAGCAAAGCCTTTAATTTTTGCAATTGGTTTTATTCCTAAAGCATCCGCTTTTTCTTTACTCATTAAAATTACTGCAGCAGCACCATCATTCATTGTTGATGCATTAGCAGCAGTTACAGTTCCATCTTTTATAAACACAGGCTTTAATGCTGGAATTTTTTCAAAGTTTACATTTTTGTATTCTTCGTCTTCTTTAAATTCAACATCACCTTTTTTTGTTTTTACAATTAGCGGAACAATTTCATCTGCAAATTTTCCTGCACTCCAAGCAGCAGCAGAACGTTTGTATGATTCAATAGCGAATGCATCTTGTTGTTCACGTGTAATATTTTTTTCTTTTGCGCAGAGTTCAGCACAATTTCCCATTGGAAAATTTCCATAAACATCTGTTAAACCGTCTTTCGCTAATCCATCAATCACTGCTCCATTACCATATTTTGCACCCCAACGATTATTCTCTAAATAATACGGCACTTGACTCATATTTTCCATTCCGCCTGCAACAACAACATCGTTATCGCCCAACATAATACTTTGTGCACCTAACATAATCGCTTTCATTCCAGAAGCACAAACTTTATTTACTGTTGTACAATTTACACTATCCGGTAAGCCTGCAAATTTCGCAGCCTGACGAGCAGGGGCTTGTCCGAGATTAGCTTGTAATACCGAACCCATAAAAACTTCAGTCACTAATTTTGGATCCAAATTAATTTTGTCCATCGCGCCTTTAATGGCTGCAGCTCCTAATTTAGTTGCAGGTACACCTGCTAACGTTCCACCAAATGATCCCATTGCCGTTCTAACAGCAGAAACTATATATACTTCTTTCATAATTTTGTAATTCTAAATAGATTTAAAACGTGTTAAATTTACGGTTTTAGAGCAAGTTTCACTCTACCGTTGGTCGAATTTGATTAACAAAAAAGAGGGTTATTAACACTTCGACAAGCTCAGTGCAAGCACTAAAATAAACTCAGTAAAATACTATTAACTATAAGGAAGATTCAATGAAAATAACCCTATACTCTTGAGCCTTTTTCTGAATTATTTAATTTAAGCCTATCGATATTCCTTTGCATATACTTTTCTGATGCCAATAAGCTCTGTTGAATACGTTTTGCGTAATGAATACTATCCAAAACCTCTCTTTGTTGCTCTTCAATAATTTTATTTTTTTCTTTTAGCGCCAGATTTGTTTTGTGTTTTTGTCGCAGGCCTCTAAAAATAAAGAAGATGATTACAATCATTAAACACGCAATTACAATAAAAACTGTTTTCACAAGCGATTCACTTTTTACTTGTAGATTAAGTAATTCGTTTTCTTTTTGTTTTTTTTCCGAAGCAAAACGGGTTTGCATTTCTGTATTTAATTGTGCCTGATCTTTATTATACAAAGTATCTTTTAACTGCCAGCACAAAACACTGTATTCAACAGCCTGGCTTAAATTACCCATATCCTTATGTAATAAAGTTAGGTTTTCTAGACTAACAATTTTTTTTGAAAGAGAACCAAGATCATTGGAAATAGCATAAGATTTATTGTAATAGTTAAGTGCCTTTGCATACTCTTTTTTTTCATGATAAAGAGACCCAAGATTATTACAAGCCGGAAAAATACTTTTTTTATCATCCAGTTTCAAATACAAATTATAAGCTTCCTGAAAGTAGTTAAGTGCTTTATCAATATTACCCATTTCATAATAAGTAGCGCCTAAGTTGTTTAGAGAAGTGCCTTCGCCTTTTTTATTTCCCATTTCTCGTTTCAACTCAAGAGACTTTTGCAAAAAATCTACAGCAAGTTTATACTCCTTCCTCGCCGTAAAAATATTTCCGAGATTAGTATAACAGCTTGATTCGGCTACAACATCACTATTTTCGTGAGCAATTTTCAAACCTTTTTTGTAAAACTCAATGGCTTGATTCGGATTTCCACTGTCTTCGTATAATAAACCCAAATTAATATAGATGCCTGGAAGTCCATCCATATAATTTTCTTTCTCGAAAATTTTTAAAGCTTCGCTAAAGTGCGTAAGAGCTGCGCTTCTGTCATCTTTCTTGTACGCAACCTTTCCGAGTCCTTCCAAAGCTTCAGCAAGTCCAATAGGTTTCTTTTGCTTATCATAATTCATTAAAGCTTCTGTAAAATTATTCTCAGCCTGCGTCAAGTTGCTAAGCAAAAAATTTGCTTCACCTTCAAGACAAAGTGCATCTGCCATTCTGTTTTTATCGCCTATTAACTTTGACAAACTTTTAGCTTCGCGGCAAAATTGAAAAGATCTGTTTATATCCACCGACAAAAAATGTCTGGCCAATTTTATATTCAGGTCTAATTTTTTATCATCAGAAGTTGCGTTTTTGAGGCTTTTAAAATAACTTACGGTATCTTCATTCTGAGAGAAGAGTGTTGAATAACATAGAAAGAAATATAATAGAAAAATGCTTTTCAAAACAAAGGGTTTATACAAATATAAAATTTAAAACAAAGAAACCTTATATTTTTCAGCCATTTTTTGAATTTGTTCGTCGGAAATTTGATGGATATTTTTGCCTTTGTGGCGATTTTCTACGGTGACAACAAAAATTGTATAGTGAAATTCGGAAGCCAATTTAAAATAAGGTTCTAATTCCCATTCTAAACTAAATACATTATCAATAAAAATTTTATCAAGGTCGTTAATCATGCATTGTCTTGTATTTTCTTTACATTGTTTGTATGCAAGATGATTTTTATCGAACTCAAATTTATAGTCGCCAGTTTTTTTATCCGTAAAATAGTCATCTACTGAAAATACTGGATATTTTCCATTATCACTCAACTCCTTTGCTAAAGTTGTTTTGCCAGAACCAGGAAGACCGCGAAGTAGAATTAGTGAACTCATTCTAAAAGACTATTGCTAAAAATGGATAAACTGCAGTTGTAAAAATAAACCCAAAGCCATCAGGAGTGCAAATCATTACCTTTCCACCTATCAAAATTCCTGTTTCATTAATAATTTTTATTCGGTACTGCATTTCCATATTAATATTAATCTGTAAACTAGTTCTATTTGAACTCCTATAATCATAAGTATTAAATACAACAGCAGTTCTTAAACTTCTAATACCAGCTGATCCACCCCATCCAATTGAAAAGTTTTTTCTTTTTCCCATAGAAAGAAGATATGTAAATCCTAAATCAAGTCGCGTCGAATAGAAGTTGCCACCATAAGAATCGCTTGGTCCAAATGAGCCTGAGTCTGAATAGTATAGGCCGCTACCATGTCGATAATCTCCATTCAAAGTAAGACACATCTTACCATTTATTTTTTTTGGTGCTATTATAAAACGATAGAAACAAGAAAAAAAAGGGTTGTCGTATATTATTTCTCTTGGATATGCGCCATTACCAGCTGCCCTATTTGCCACCAATTCGACACCGCCACCAGCACAATGAAAAGTTGTTCTTTCTTTCTTTTTAATTTTTAAAGAATCTTGTCCGAACAAAATTGAATTAGAAAAGCCAATTAAAAGAATAATTATCTTTAAATTCATCAACCTAAGTTAATAATTTTTGTTCAAATTACAATTTATTTCCTTTCAATTTTTCAATTGATTTATGAATATATTTTTCAGAGGCCAATAAACTCATTTGAATGCGTTTGGCATATCTTATGCTATCCATTACTTCTTTTTGTTTCTCTTCTACCACCTGTTTTTGCTCAGCAATAATTTCATTCTTTATCAATAACTCTTTATTTACTTTTTGTTTAGCTCTGTAACTTTTAAAAATAAAAATTGAGAAAACAAACATAATTAATAAGCCTCCGGAAATTGAATACAGCACTAATTTTTGTTTATACTCTTTTTCTTTTCGATCAGCTTCCTTTTTCTCTTCTTCTAAGGCTTTTATTTGTGCAATTTTTTCATTTTCAAATTCAGCTTGTAGTTGGGTGATTTTTTCGGCTGATTTTTGATTTACTAAACTATCACGGTAGGCGACATATAATTTATAATTTTCAAAAGCTGAAGAATAATTTCTTGAAATACTATCCACTTTAGTAAATGATAAATACAAATCGCGTTGATACGCTTTTGCTCCTATTTGTTTTGCCAAAGTTAAACCCGCATTCAAATACTGCTGAGCCTTCTTTAATTGATTCATTTTTATATAAACTCTTCCCAAAATCGAGTTCATTTCAACTACACCTTCTTTTTGCCCCAGCAAATCTTTACTGTTCAAACTTCCTTCGTAATTATTAATAGCATCATTATATTCTTTTCTTGTTTCATAAATCTGACCCGCTAAGGTAAATGCATCCGCCATCCCACTTAAATTGATTTTCTTTAAAAAAACTAATAAGGCTTGTCCGTTATAATCTTCTGCTTCGTTAATCTTACCTAAATCAAAATAAATACTGGCAATATGATTACATGTAAATGCTGTATAAAGTGTATCATGCACTTCTTCAAATAATTTTTTCGCTGTAAATTTATATTTAAGTGCTTCCTCCCTTTTACCTATAAAATTATAAATGGAGCCTAAACCTAAATTAGAACGCGCAATGCCTCGCATGTCTTTTATAGTTTCACGAATTTTTAAGGCCTTTAAATGATTATCGATAGATGAAGAATAGTTGCCCTGAAAACGATGAATGATTGCTAAATTATTGTAGGTATAAGCCTGTTCTTTTAATAAATCTTCATTTTTAGGAAACTTAACTAGTTCACTTTCTTCAAGACGAAACAATGTATCCACCATTACTTTCGACTCTTCATAATTACCAGTCATCCAAAAGTCTTCACATAAATTATTTAGCTTTCTAATTTTTTCTAAACTGCTTCTCTTACTATTTAAAATGTTTTTTATAGAGTCATTTACTTGAGAATAACAAAAATTAGAAAACAAAAGCGTTATGCACAAAAGTATTTTCGCTAAAGTTGTTTTAACCGAACCAGGTAAGCCGAGAAGGAGGATTAGTGAACTCATTACATATTCCTTCTATACTGTCCCCCTACTTCAAACAACGAATGAGTTATTTGTCCGAGCGAACAATATTTAACTGCTTCCATTAAATCTTCAAAAATATTTTTGTTTTGAATTGCAGTTTCCTGTAGTTTCTTTAATACCTCAGCTGATTTTTCTTTATGAGAACCATGCAGTTCTTTCAGCATATTTATTTGATACTCTTTTTCCTCAGAAGTGCTACGAATTACCTCTTGCGGAATAATTGTTGGAGAGCCTGTTGAACTTAAAAATGTATTTACACCAATAATAGGATATTCGCCTGTGTGCTTCAAGGTTTCGTAATACAAACTTTCTTCCTGTATTTTTCCGCGTTGATACATGGTTTCCATAGCACCTAATACACCACCACGTTCAGTAATTTTATCGAATTCGCTTAACACTGCTTCTTCCACCAAATCCGTTAGTTCTTCAATAATGAATGAACCTTGTAATGGATTTTCATTCTTAGCTAAACCTAACTCACGGTTAATAATTAATTGAATGGCCATTGCTCTACGAACCGAACCTTCCGTTGGTGTTGTAATAGCTTCATCGTATGCGTTTGTATGTAATGAATTACAATTATCATAAATTGCATACAACGCTTGTAAGGTTGTACGAATATCATTGAAATCAATTTCTTGTGCGTGCAACGAACGTCCTGATGTTTGAATGTGATATTTCAACATCTGACTTCTTTCATTCCCACCATATTTCAATTTCATTGCTTTCGCCCAAATCTTACGAGACACTCTTCCGATAACGCTATACTCAGGGTCGATTCCATTACTAAAGAAGAATGATAAATTAGGAGCGAAATCATCAATGTGCATTCCTCGGCTTAAATAATATTCTACAAACGTAAATCCATTCGCTAATGTAAATGCTAATTGAGAAATAGGATTTGCACCTGCTTCTGCAATATGATAACCTGAAATAGAAACAGAATAAAAATTCCGTACTTTTTGATCAATAAAATATTGCTGAACATCACCCATTACACGCAAACTAAACTCTGTACTGAAAATACAAGTATTTTGCGCCTGGTCTTCTTTTAAAATATCTGCTTGAACAGTTCCACGCACTTGTGTTAAAGTGGTTATCTTGATTTTTTCGTAAACATCTTTTGGCAACACTTGGTCGCCTGTTACACCTAATAACATCAAACCTAAACCATTATTTCCGTCGGGTAATTCGCCTTGGTATTTCGGACGTTTGGTTCCTTTGGTTTTGTAAATAGCTTCTATCTTTTTTTCAATTTCCTTCTCTAATTTATTTTCTTTTATATACAATTCACATTGCTGATCAATTGCGGCATTCATAAAAAATGCTGCTAATGTTGGTGCAGGTCCATTAATCGTCATTGATACAGAAGTCTTCGGATCCGCCAAATTAAATCCGCTGTATAATTTCTTCGCATCATCTAAACAACAAATGCTTACTCCAGAGTTTCCCACTTTACCATAAATATCCGGACGGTAATCAGGATCGTTACCATAAAGCGTTACGCTATCGAATGCTGTACTTAAACGTGCAGTCGGTAAACCTTTACTTACATAATGAAAACGTTTGTTTGTTCTTTCTGGTCCGCCTTCACCTGCAAACATACGCGTTGGATCTTCTCCTTCACGTTTAAACGGATAAATACCTGCTGCGTAAGGAAATTCTCCAGGGAAATTCTCTTGCAAATTCCATTGTAAAATATCACCCCAAGAAGTAAACTTTGGAGAAGCAATTTTTGGAATCTGTGTATGTGATAAAGATTCGTAATGCGTTTTAATTTTCAATTCTTTGTCGCGAACTTTAAATAAATAAAATTCGTTACTGTATAATTTCTTTTTTTCTTCCCAACCTTCAATTGTTTTAAAATGACGAGGGTCTAAATCCAGTTTTGTTTTTTCGAATGCGTCCTGTAAACCTTTTATCAATCTATCTTTGTCTTCTACATTCGATGATTTAATTGTTTCAATTGATTTTTGTAAGCCAAATAATTTTTGCGCTATCTCTGCCTGTTCTTTTCCTTTTTTATCGTAATTGCGATTATTTTCACTGATTTCACTTAAGTAACGCGTTTTTGATGGTGGAATAATGTAAATTTTTTCGCTCATCTCGTTAGTTATAACGAAACTTGATTTTAATTTTTCATTCTTAGTTTTCTCGTACATCTTATCCATCACCGCACGATACAAACGATTCATACCGGGATCGTTAAATTGTGATGCAATTGTTCCATGAACAGGAAGAGAATCATCACTTGCGTCAAATACATTATGATTACGCTTGTATTGTTTTTTTACATCACGCAATGCATCTAAAGCGCCACGTTTATCGAATTTATTTAATGCAATAATATCGGCGAAATCCAACATGTCAATTTTTTCAAGTTGTGATGCTGCCCCGTACTCAGGTGTCATCACATATAAACTCATTGTGCTATGTTCAATAATTTCGGTATCGCTCTGTCCTATTCCGCTAGTCTCTAAAATTATTAAATCAAAATTAGCTGCTTTACAAATATCAACGGCATCTTGCACATATTTACTTAATGCTAAATTACTTTGACGAGTTGCTAATGAACGCATGTAAACTCTATCATTCCGAATAGCATTCATACGAATTCTATCCCCTAATAATGCTCCGCCTGTTTTGCGTTTGCTCGGGTCAACAGAAATTATAGCGATGTGTTTATCTTTGAAGTCAACTAAAAATCTCCTAACCAATTCATCCACCAAACTACTTTTCCCAGAACCGCCTGTTCCTGTAATTCCTAATACAGGAGTTGTAGAAACTTTTGCTTTTTCACGAACTTTATTTAAAAACGCTGTACTCTCTTCATTAAAATTTTCAGCAGCTGAAATTAATCTTGCTATTGACTTGTAATCTCTCTCAATTAAATGACCAACTTCACCATTTAAATTTTTTCCTGTGGGAAAATCACATTGTTTTAGTAAATCATTAATCATTCCCTGTAAGCCCATAGAGCGTCCGTCGTCAGGAGAATAAATTCTTGTAATACCGTATTTATGCAGTTCTTCAATTTCAGTTGGAAGAATTACTCCACCTCCACCACCAAATAATTTTATATGCGTACAATCTTTCTCTTTCAATAAATCGTACATATATTTGAAATATTCTACATGTCCGCCTTGATAAGAAGTAACCGCAATTGCATTCGCATCTTCCTGAATAGCGCAATTCACAACTTCTTGCGCGCTACGGTCGTGACCTAAATGAATAACTTCAACGCCACTCGCTTGAATGATGCGGCGCATAATATTTATTGCAGCATCATGTCCGTCGAAAAGTGCAGCAGCGGTTACAATGCGTATTTTATTTTTTGATTGGTAAGGGGTTGTTTCCATTGGGACTGTAATATAGCCCACTAATATAGGTAAAATAAGCCTTTTTAGGAAGGTTTTTTATTTCTCGCAAAGGCGCGAAGACGCAAAGATAAAAAGCAGTTCTCTCAACGAATTATGAGCTGTTTTACAGGCTTTTGAGATGATTTTTGGCTCTTACCTTAAAATCAAGGTCTTCGAGAACAGCTGTTTCTCTGTTTTTCAATTTAAGCGCCAAATTAAAATAAATGCGTGCTTTTTCGGTTTCTTTATTTTCCAATAAAGCTTCAGCATAATAAAAATTATTGGCAATATCGGAAGGAAAATATTTTAGTGCTTTTTCTAAAACACGTTTGGCTTCAGTTTTACTTGGCCAATCAATTACTAAAGGAATAAAAGGTGTTTTGTAATTTAAAATTCCTAATACTTTCCATCCAGTACATGAATAATACATCGAGTCGAGTTGAATTAATTTGATTGTGTTTTTATGCATTTTTTCAACCACTCCATCCACTGCACTTGAAAATGCACCGGAGAGTTCTGCTTTTAATCCAACGCTTGTAATGTATTCGAAAAGTATAGGTCCTGATAAAGGATATTTTTTGATGTAGGCTTCTTCTAGTTCAATAGCTTTATTCAATAAATTTTTCTTTTCAGTTTCTGAATTTAAAACAAAACGCACTTTAAAATTAAGTGAGAGTAAATAATACAAAACGCATTTTTCTGTTTCTTTTCCATTCTTAATTTGAGTTTCGAATTCCGAAATACATTTATTAATAATGGAAGAATCTGCTTGCAATCCTATCGCTTTTTGATGACGCGCATTAAATAATTCAATAGTATTATCAATAGAATTTTGTCCGTGAAACACAAAACTCAACAACAAAAAAAAGATAATTGAAATTTTAATTTTCATTCAATTCCATAGAGTAAAATTGTCGACACCATTGACGGTACTTGCCGATTGGTCCGTCACCTAATGCTATTGCGGGATTATCGATGTAAACTTTATTTTGCCAAACATCAAAATCCTGACTCACATCATGACAATAACCTTTAAATGCTTTATTAAGAATTATTTTATTGACTACACTTTTTGGAAGTAAGGCTAAAAACGGATTTACACTTGAAGACTTCTCCACTTTTTTAACAGACATTCCAATTTTAAGAATGATTTTTCCGTCTTCAACAGGAGTTGGAAAAACATATTGGCGCGTTTGAATTTTATATTGAGGAATATCCACCTCAACAAAAGAATATCCCAAGCCGTGTACATGAATATTAATATTGGCGCGAATCACTTCATTGCCCATAATTCCTCCATGACGACTAAAAGCATATTTAGCATTAAGATAGGGCCCATTAATATTTAAATCGTGAAGTTCTTTTACATCAAAATATTTATGTACAATGGCAAAATGTCCAATGTCCACACTGTTTTCAGTTGTTTCTTGAGGATGGCTGTTTAATTCGTAATCGGCCGTTAAAACTTCGCTCCAGTTTTCATTATCGGCAACAGGTACTTCCCAATTTGGAATTTCGTTTTTAGCATGATGCCAAATGATGATAAAGCCATTTACTTCTCTTATAGTGTACATTTTCAGAATAGCTTTAGTAGGAGGTTTTGTATTGTAGCCTGTTTTTGTACAATTACCATCGGTATCAAAACAAAAATAATGAAAAGGACATTTTATCGTTTCGCCCTCAATAACACCACCAAAACCCAAATGAGCTCCCATATGCGGACAAAAAGCATCTGCAACAGCAGCAATTCCTGAGTTTGTTCGGTAAACGACCAAATCCTTGCCGGCAAATTTTTTCGATACAATTTTGCCATTTGACAAATCAGAAGATTTCAATAAAACGTACCATCCATCGGGGAAAGGGAACAGTTTTCGTGAGAAGGGAAGCTTAATCATAATAACTAAAACAATTTAACAAATAAATGTAATAATAGTAAACAAAATTTAGCTACTTTCACACTCTAAATTTAAAAAACAAAAACTCATGAAAAAATTTACTTTTATTTTTGCATTTGTAGCTTTAGCTTTTGGTTTCTCCTTCAGCCAAGCAACATTTGTAGTAACTACACCATCTAACAATGCTACATCTGCTAACCGTTTACCAAATGGCACATCAGGTCACGCTTACTTCAGAGGTGCTACTTTAGTTCTTACAACGGAATTATCAGCAATTCCTGTATCCACTACATTATCTAGTATTGGTTTTACAACCGCTACAGGAGCTACTTCAGCTGTAACAGGAAGCATTACAATTTATGCTCAAAACTCTGGCGACGTAACTTTTAGCAAAGGCACAACTTGGTCAGGTGTTACACCTGGTATGACTGTAATTTACAGTGGTACTATGACAGTTCCTGCAACTGCTGCAAGTTTTGACTTACCTTTAACAACTCCTTTTATTTACACAGGCGGTTCAATGTATTTAGCTTACGACTGGTATTCTCCAGGTACTTATGCTACTACAGGTGCTGTTTGGGCTTCTAATAACACAGGCTTAACTGGTGGTTGTATATCAGGAATCAGTGCTACTACTGCTCCAACAGTTTGTGTAACTTCAAGTTTCCGTCCATGTGTTCGTTTCGGATTCCCTAACTCATTAACTAATGATGTTTCTGTTGAAACTATCAATTCTATGGGTAGTGTTGCAAAGGTTTTTGGCTTCCCTACTGGTATTAACGCTATTGTAAGAAATAACAGTAATGGACCATTAAGCAACATTAATGTTAGCGCTAACATAATTGGAGCAAATACTTATTCAGATTTAAAAACTGTTGCTTCTTTAGCAGCAGGCGCTACAGCTACTGTTACTTTTAACAACTGGAGCCCATTATCACCTGGGGCAAATACTATTAATGTAACTGTACCTGCTGACCAAAACAATACTAATAATGCTAGAAGCTTTAATAGTAAGGTAACTTGTAATACTTCAGGTGTCGGTGAGAACCCAATCAATTATACACAATCGATAGGTTTTAATACAACTTCAGGTATCTTATCTACTATTCTTACTTCACCAGTAGCTGCAACTGTAACAGGTGTTAATGTGGCTATTTCAACAAATACTGCTGCTATAGGGAATGGTGTTTATGGTGTTATGTTAGATAATTTAGGAGCTATTTTAGCTGTGAGTGTTAACACATTAACAATTGCTAGTGGTGATTTAAATACTCTCCGTTCATTTACATTTAGTCCACCGGTAGCAGTAACTGCTTCACAAGTGTTTTATTTAGGTATGGCACAACCTACCAATACTACTGTAGGTTACTACCCATTTGGATCTTATATTAACCCATACTTAGCAACCTCTTATTTTACAAATGCTATTACTGGTGGTACTTTAGCAATTATTGGAGGTAACTTAGGTCAGTTTGGTATCGAAGCTAATTTTGCTGGAAGCTGTGTAGGTTTAGGTGTTAATAATGCTGTTGTTTCTTCTGATAACAACTTATCTGTTTATCCAAATCCTGCTAGCACATCTTTAAATGTGAAATTAGGTTCTGTAAGCGATAAAGCTACAGTTGAAGTTTATAACACAATTGGTCAAATCGTAATCGCTTCTCAAGAAGTTACTAATAACTCAACTGAGATTAATGTTAGCACCTTAGCAAAAGGCGTTTACATTTTAAAGGTTAGTAATGGTAAAGAAGTAAGCAATACAAAGTTTGTAATTGAGCGATAAGCCTTTATAAATCAATTAAAAGCCCGAACCTAGGTTCGGGCTTTTTTTATGCTTATTATTTGTAATTATGAAAAAATTAGTATTTTTGCACTCCATTTGGCAAATGGCCCGTTCGTCTAGGGGTTAGGACACGTCCCTTTCACGGATGAAACACGGGTTCGATTCCCGTACG
>JAYTSW010000440.1:0-3655 GCA_043745425.1 Sphingobacteriaceae bacterium
GAAGCCGAAGTAAAAAATATTCAGAAGATCTTAAATGCCTCGGGTGTAAAGAATACCGTTTTAATTGGAACGAAAGCAACGGAAGCCGAAGTAAAAAATATTCAATCGCCTTCGGTTTTACATATTGCAACTCACGGATATTTTTTAGCAGATGTAAGCGAAGTAGAAACTTCGAAAATTTTGGGAGTTGATCTAAGCGTTGCAAAACAAAATCCTTTATTGCGCAGCGGTGTATTGTTAGCTAATTGCGAAAATGTGTTTGATGAAAGTTACAGGTCAACAACAGCCGATAACGGAATTTTAACGGCTTACGAAGCTTTAAGTCTAAATTTAGATAAAACCGACCTGGTTGTTTTAAGCGCTTGCGAAACCGGACTAGGTTCTGTTAAACAAGGTGAAGGTGTTTTTGGTTTGCAGCGCTCGTTCTTAATTGCCGGCGCACATTCTATCATTATGAGTTTATGGAGCGTGAGTGATGATGCTACCATGGAATTAATGACCTTATTCTATAACAACTACAGTAAATCGGGCAACAAACAACAAGCTTTTATTGATGCCCAAAAACAACTGAAAATAAAATACAAGGAGCCATTTTATTGGGCTGCATTTGTGATGTTGAGTAAGTAATTTCAACAATTTTTAAATTGCTATATTTTGTAGCAGGGTTTTTCGTTTTCATAATATAACTTTGTCTAATTATTTCTGATCTGTCGCGTTGAGAAGTCCCGTAGGGACAAACTGTTTGTAGAAAAATAATTAATTAACCATTAAAAGCCCCGGAGGGGCGAACTGTATTATGTCAAATACATACACACAATTGTATATTCAAATTGTTTTTGCGGTGAAGCGTCGCGAAAATCTGATCTCTAAAAATAATCGGGAAGAATTACATAAATATATAACCGGCATTATTCAAAGTCGCGATCATAAATTGTTAGCCATTTTTTGCATGCCGAATCATGCGCACATTTTAGTTGGTTTAAATCCAAATATGTCTATTTCTTATTTGGTTAGAGATATAAAAGCGCACTCTACAAATTTTATTAATCGAAGTGGTTGGATAAAAGGAAAGTTTAGTTGGCAAGAGGGTTATGGTGCTTTTTCATATTCAAAAAAAGATCTTGATCGGGTGGCCAAATATATTTTGAATCAGAAAGAACATCATATAACGGAAAGTTTTAAAAAGGAATATATTGATCTTTTAAACGAGTTTAAGATCGAGTATCAGGAAAAGTACTTATTTGATTGGGTTTAACAAACAGTTCACTCCTACGGAGCTATTGAGAGTGCCGGTAGGTTTTATTACAAACAGTACGCCCCGCTGGGGCTTGTAAAACCATTCTATCTATAAGATTCAGAAGTCCAGGTGGGTCACACTTTTTGTAGTACACAGAATAACGCTTCCCTATTTTAGCGCCGGAGGGCGCGGTTTGTTTTACACAGAATCCCCCGCCACATATTTTAGCTTCGTTGGCGCTGGATATTTCTAAATAGCTCACATGAAAAAAGTCCCGGAGGGACGCACTGTTTGTAACAACAGATAATCACGAGAAACAGAAGCCCCGTAGGGGCGAACTGTTATAGGATTGCTGTAGCAATAATACCGATAGCAAAATCACAAAGCCCTCATTGATTTAAGTTGCAAGTCCCAGAGGGACCCACTGTTTGTAACAACAGAGAATCGCGAGAAATATAAGCCCCGTAGGGGTGACCTGGCTGTTCCCAAGATTTACAGAATATTTTACTCCACCACTACTCTTCCCGTGTGCGTTCCTTTTTTCTCAGATATTACCTGATATAAATAAACGCCCTTTGGTTGCGACGAAAGATCGAATTGCTTTTTACCATTTATTTTTTCAGTCAGAATAGTTTGTCCGATCGCATTATAAAAATTAATTTGCCCTTCTGCTTCTAAAGTAAATTTTCCATTATTCGGATTCGGATAAACGGATAATTGATCCTTACTATATTCTTCTTTAATACCAACTAAAGCCAACCCCGATAATTTTGCAACAAACACATCGTCGCCACAACCTTTGTAAATAGTATTTGTGCCAAATGTAACTGAAGGGCTTATGAATGTTCCACCTACATATACATCTGTTCCTGCACTGTTAACTGCAATTGAGTTTGCGGTTTCGTCAGCCGTACCACCGGTTGCGGTTGTAGCCCAACCAATATTTCCGCTTTGGTTATACGCAGCCACAAAAATATCACGGTAACCAACTGCTGCATTATTAATTGTTATGCTTCCAAAACTAATAGTGTTGCTTACAAAATAACCGCTTACAAAAACATTTCCTGATGCATCGGTTGCAATTCCATTTCCGGCTTCCGAATCTGCATTGCCCGCACGGTTCGCCCATATTGAATTTCCGCCAAGATCATATTTCGCCAACAACACATCACTTGTTCCGGCAATGTTATTAGTTAATGTTGTAGAACCAAAAACAACAGACGCGCTGTTAAATCCTCCCGTTACATAAACGTTAGTGTTTTTTACAGCAACTCCATTTCCAAAATCATCCATGCTTCCACCTGAGCGCATAGACCATACGGCAGTTCCTAAAGCATCATACTTCACTACAAACAGGTCTTGTGATCCGGCATTTGTTAACGCGCCTGTTCCAAAATTAATAGATGAACTTGAGAAAAATCCGGTAGCATACGCGTTTCCTAATGCATCGGTTGCTATACTAAAACCAACATCTGCACTTGTACCACCGGCATTTTTTGCCCATTGTGTATTTCCATTCGAATCATGCTTGGCAATAAAAAAATCATTCGTTGTTCCTGCATTTGTTAAGGCTCCTGTTCCAAAATTAATAGATGAACTGCTAAAACCTCCGGTTGTAAAAACATTTCCCGAAGCATCTAAAGTAATTCCATATCCCCTGTCGCCTGCAACACCACCTACACTCTTTGCCCAAACCTCATTTCCGGAAGCATTAAGTTTTACTATAAACATATCGCTACTTGCTGATCCCGCATTTGTAAGTGTAGTGGTTCCAAAATTTATTGTTGGGCTGCTATACCATCCGGTGATATAAACATTTCCTGAAGCATCAGCTGCAACACCATTTCCAATATCGCCATCAACACCGCCAAAAGTTTTTGCCCAAAGTACATTTCCGGCAGCATCATACTTCGTTAAAAATATATCGCCTGTGCCAATTCCAGGATTGGTTAAGGTTGTTGCTCCAAAAGTTATATTGGCGCTGGTGTACCATCCTATCGTAAATAAATTTCCGCTTCCATCCAGGGCGGTTCCCATCGCTGCTTCGCCTCCGGTTGAACCTGCACTCTTGGCCCATTGCCAGCTTGGTGTTTGTGCAAATGTTTTTTCGCCTAATACTAACATGGCCAGCAATGCAAAAATTTTAAAATTTGTTTTCATTTTACTTTTTATTAAATTATTCTAAAATAATATTTACTTCTAAATTCTTTTTTTTATTCTCGAACGTTACGCCAACACCGGCATTGTTATAATTAAAACCATTCCCGTCAGTATATCCTGCCTTTATAAAATAGTTTCCTTTTTGTAATCCTTCTATTTTAAAACTTCCATCTATATTTGCAAGTATAGTTTGGTCAAATGACGATGTAGCTTCATTCGTTCCATAGGCGATCGATACCCATGCCATTGATGCCGCAT
>JAYTSW010000441.1:0-3645 GCA_043745425.1 Sphingobacteriaceae bacterium
CTGTAAATTTCAGACTTTTCCTTGGCTCGTTTGACGAAATAGACGGTGGGTTTAGTTATAAATGTAATGGTGACACTATTTACGTTACGCAACGACCCGACGCAATAGCTGGTAATCCAAAAGACACTTCGGTAACAACGATCTATAAAATTAGTGACTTAAGGAAAAAACAAAATCTGAATGCAAGTAATAACAATAACTTAACAGCTTGTATTATAATACTCGGACTCACCTTTATGGCGCTGAACTTTTATGTTGGCTTTTTATACATGAAATTAAATCAAGTTGGTATTATTTCTTCGGACAAAAGAGTTTCGTTGAAAATATTAAAAACTAATCTTCTAAAAAAAGATAGTATATCAGATAAGCAAGCTATTTCAAAATGCCTTAATGCTTATAAAATCTCTCTATTCTTATTTTATATTACGCTGACATTAATAATAGTTCTATTATTTTTATCGGCAGACACGTAAGCGAGGCGCACCTGTGGGGCGGCAACAAGTGCTAACACCAACTACGCTCAATTTTTTGCGTGTTAACGCTCAAATGCGTAACTTGGACAAGCAAAAAACTGAAGCGTAGTCGGAAAACGTTATAACCAATAGCGGGACGACATTTCAGTAGACAAAGGCTTTTTGTTATCAATTACTGACACCTCCTTCGCTTTATGCGGATAACTAAACCGTGAAACGTGTAACTCTTTTCAAAAATTGTATAATAAATCTGCATAACAACAACACTACCTTAATAAAGTTAGATTATGACTAAAATCACTCCATATGATGACGGCCGTCATGGTAAAAGGACAAAATCAAGCTCACTTTTGTATTGTAAATAATTTATAAACAATCTAAAAAAAAAGTCATGAAAATTTCAAAAAACTGTATTGACGCTTGTTTAGCGTGTTTGACAACTTGCGAAAGTTGTATTACTGATTGCGTAGCAGCTGGTAACAAAGAATGTATCTTATTGTGCCGCGACTGTGCTGATATTTGTGCATTATGTGCACGATTTGAAGCCAGAGGTTCACAATTTGGACAAGGGTTGCACGCCTTATGTGCTGAAATTTGCAAAGCATGTTCCGTTGAGTGTGCAAAACACGCTTCTCATCATGCTTCTTGTAAAGAGTGTGCTGAAGCTTGTAAAAAATGTGCAGCAATTTGCGAAGAGCTTGCAACAGCAAAAGCATAATTTTAATTATAAAGGAAGGGGGCTTCGCCCCTTTTATTTTTTCATTTATTCTATTTATGGATTGGACAGTTAAACAAACTTGGAAGAATTGCTTAATCTCTACTTTCATTTGCCTAATTTGTTGTTCAATAGGCACAATGGGCATTACCTTTTATCTAATTACATATAATTGGTTCTTTGTTTTATTAATCTCCATAAGTGTAGGTTTAAGTTCATCGATAATATTTATGACCTTATGGCATATGCTGTTTCAACAAATGAATTTTAGAGACTCTTTGAAAAGCAGTCTAAAAATGAGCGTCATCTCAATGATGATAATGATTTTAACCGAAAATATTATTATTCTTTTTATAGCCCCAAGATTTCTCTCTAATCAAATGCACATGAATTCAACTCATAGTTTTAGCATTATGGCAATAGCGATGCTATTTGGTTTTCTATTTTCACTTCCATACAATTATTATCATATCCAAAAGACCGGAGCAATTTGTCATTGATTCACTATCAATGTAGGCGGACACCGACAGAAAAACTGTGTGCCCGCTTCAGGTTATAACAGCAACTCAAGTAATTGGCACGGACGAGGTCATCGCAAAGCCAATTTATTGCCTGCTTCGCAGACGATAATTTTTCTTTGGCTTTGCTAACAAACATTTGTTTAAATCTTTAAATAAACATTTTTGGGCATAGACAGTTGAGTGTTCCAAATGCCAACTACTTGTAGTCGCATTCCAATGCGTTAACGGTAACCCTTTAGAAGGGCGCAGAAAAACACATGAAAAAATAATTAACATGAGTACTACAGCACGGAAATTCCTTTTTTGGACAACAATGATTTTGTTACTCGCTTGCATTTCGGTTGACACATATCAGTTCTTTAATAAAACAAATTTTGCAGTTTATTATAAAATTCTTAATATTATTACACCAATAACAGCTTTAATCTATTTACATTTAGTAATGCAAAGTAAAAGACAGCTGACAAAAAAACTTAATGAATACGTACACAAAATTTTTAGTAAAAACTAAACGGATTTTCAAAATATTGGGGCCAGGTGTCGTGACAGGCGCAAGTGATGACGACCCCTCTGGGATAGCAACTTATTCACAAGCTGGCGCTCAGTTTGGGTTTTCTACTCTGTGGACTGCGCTGCTCACTTTTCCTTTAATGGCGGCAATTCAAGGTATGTGCGCGCGCATAGGAATTGTAACTTCTCAAGGGTTAACTAGTACATTAAAACAACATTATCCTAAATGGATATTATATACTATGCTTTTATTTAGTTTTCCTGCTATCACTTTAAACATTGGTGCCGACATACAAGGCATGGGGGCAGTTGCTAACATGATTTTCCCTTCAATTCCCGTCTCTTTTTTTTGCATAGGTTTCACGGCACTTATGTTGTATGTGATTATAAAATATCCTTATCAAAAAATCGCAATAATTTTGAAATGGCTTTGCGTGTCATTATTATTATATGTTATAGTTCCATTCATGATCAAGCAAGACTGGGGTTTAATTGCTAAAAACACCCTCATTCCAACCATTCAATTCAATGGCGCGTTTATTTCTATCATTGTTGCCTTGCTTGGAACAACAATTTCTCCTTATCTGTTTTTTTGGCAAGCGACAATGGAAGCCGAAGATATGGCGCACAGTAAAAAAGCAGTTATCGTGAACAAAAGAGTTCTCCGCAATATGAGAGACGATGTCAATATTGGTATGTTACTATCTAATCTCGTAATGTTTTTCATTATACTTACAACTGGTAGCGTTTTATTTCCGGCAGGTATTACAAATATTGAAACCGTAGATCAAGCCGCCAAAGCATTGGAACCACTAACTGGCAAATTAACCTATTTGATTTTCGCAATCGGTGTTATTGGTACTGGATTATTAGCAATCCCTGTTTTAGCGGGCTCACAATCATACATGATTGCCGAAACATTTGGATGGGACGCTGGATTAGATAAAAAATTTCCTGAAGCAAAGCCCTTTTATTTTTCCATTATCGTTTCATTGTTAATTGGTTTGTCGTTAGACTTTATAGGTATTAGTCCAATTAAAGCTTTGCTTTACACAGCAATTTTATATGGACTTACTGCACCAGTTTTAATTGCTATAATTCTTCATATTTCTAATAATAAAAAAATAATGAAGGAACATACTAATTCTAAAATTTCAAACACTTTAGGTTTTATTACTTTATTTCTTATGACAGTGGCGGCAATTACATTAATTTATTTTATCGTGTGACATTAGTGTTAATTTATATTGACGTAAAAGGGCAACCGCCAACAGCTACAAGTAATTGGCACGGACGTGGTCATCGCAAAGTCAATTTATTGCCTGCTACGCAGACGATAATTTTTCTTTGGCTTTGCTAACAAACATTTGTATCTCCTATGTTTGTATTCAATAATTAAAGTATTACAAATTGTAATTAACTTAGT
>JAYTSW010000442.1:0-13570 GCA_043745425.1 Sphingobacteriaceae bacterium
CAAATCATTAGTGTTCGAAACCTAGGTATCATTAAATAAGTGCTTCATTTTCGAAGGTTGCCCACCGCAGAGTATCACAATCTCCTTTATAATATCAGATTCAAGCTCTTGAGCAAATTTCAATTTCGGGATTTTGTATCCCTTCAACTTGTTAATTTCCTTGTAAGCAATTATCAGAATAGCCAAGATCAAGGTCATGTACATCATTACCCGTATTCCATTTTCAGATCTTGATACAAGGTGACTGAAATTGAGTTCCTGTTTTAAAAATTTAAAAAACACTTCAATATCCCATCGCTGTTTGTAGATACAGGCCACTTCGCTGGCAGATAAGTTTTCAATGTTGGTCAGGAAGTAAATATCTTTTTTGCTGCCCGTAATTGCCGCTTTAATTATTCTGACAGGGTTTTCCATCCATTTACCCTCTCTGTCTTTTAACAAAACGGAAATATCCTGATTAATTTTTAAACCTGGATTCTTTTGTTTTGAAATTTTATTTTGTTCCAATTCCTTATAGACAATATTAGTATTTACTCTTGTTACAAACCGAAGATCATCGTTACTGAATTTATCATATACTTTTCTCGAACTAACTCCTCTGTCAAAAACAATAATCCCTTCTTTATTTTCCTTATAATTTAAAATGGCTTCAGGTATTGTTTTATCTTCACTAAGTTCTTTTTGGTTCTTAAATACTTCAACGTGACAAGGAAAAGAGTCCTTCATTCCAATTGTGAATTTCAATTGCTTCTTGTTTGTTTTGTGACCTACTTTCATGCCCCAATCAACCAATTTTGACGATACGGCCACCATCGTGCTATCAAACCGCACTATTGAATCATTCTTACTGAATTTGTTTGAAAATTTGTCGAATAACAAATAAAATATTTTCTCAAAGTATTCAAACTTTATGGTTGTTATTCTGTCACGGATGGAATTAAATTTAGTAGTACTGTATTCTTGACCGGATAAGGCTTTAAATGTCGCTGAATGATAAAAACTTTCCATTATTCGCAAACTAGCTTTATTACTGTTTAGCATTGAAAATAATATCAAGCGAAACATCGTTGAGCCGTTTAATTTTTTTACCTGATAATCTACTTTTGTTTCCGCGGACAAAAACTCAAGTTCATTAAGCGGAATGAGATTTAATAAAGCTGATGCGTTCATCCTACAAAGCTCTTGCTTTCAGGTTTCGATTAGTTACTATCCTTATTAAACTTTTGAAAAGTAGAATGTTAGAACACGTTTCGAACACTAATGATCACAAATCCGCGCTAACGGGGTTACTGGTTTTTAATTATTAATTTTTCAATAGTTTCTAGATTACCTTCTTTTATTTTTACAAAGTAAATTCCATCGGAGAGATCTATTTCTAAATAATCCGAAGACTCTATAAAATAAGATCTCACTTCCTGACCAAAATAATTTATAAATGAAATACTCGCCTTGTTAAGTATCTTGTTAAATATTATTTTATTGTTATAGTTTGGATTTGCTTTTAAATAATTGTTTATAATGTTGTTTTCAGATAAACCAGTAGTAAAATTCAAAGTAAAAAGTGAATCTGTACTAACGCATAAATCATCAAAATAGTAATACGATTCATTGCTGCCGGATGCCCATTGAATGGATTTAGTAGTATTAGCATCATCGTAAAAATTTCCAACTTCAATATATTTATAAACAGAATCTGCAGTAAATGATTTCAATACAAGAGTCCAATTAGTAGTATCGGTAACTGCATTAGTTGAATAAACATGTGCAAAATTGTTTATTGGAGGTAATGCAGTTACGCTATTGTGTTGAACCGTAGTAAACCTTATGCCAATTTTATCAGTAGCCGTATTAGAATTGGCGCCCCAAGTGAAAGCAATTTTGAATTTCACAAAATATTTTTGCCCTATGCTAAGAGTATTGGAAAGCTGAGTTCCGATAGTTTCTCTGTAATTGGGAATAAATGAAACATATGTTGCGAGTCCTGAATAGGCACTACCTGAAGAAGCGTATTGAAAGCCACCGCAATTCATAGGAACACTTGCGCATAATTGACCCGGATAGTTGCAATTACAAGTAGATGTAGAACATGAATTAAAATAGTCAGGCGTTTGCTTTAAACGTGTCCATCCAATGGCATAATCGGTTTGATCTGTACCAGTAGGGCATTGTGAATAATTTTCAAAACTACCATTTGGCACCAAATTAATTTGCGTATAACCCATAAAAGGAAACACTAAAAGAAAAAATATTTTTAATATTTTAAGCATTATATAAAGGTATAACAATAAAGCACAAAAGCAAGAGAAATGCAAGAAATGTAATAATTTGTTAATGCAAAAAACCTAGTATAAAACACCTAGGTTTTTACTGGGGAATCTTAATATTGAATGAATTACAAACCGAAAAATAATTCAATAAAAGAATTGAAAAAAATGACTCGCTAAGTTTTGTATTGTTGACTCGTACTTAAAGTAATTTTACTAAGAAAGTTTTGATAATGCTGTAGAAATTCTTTTTACACACTCTTCTTTTCCCAACAAAGCCATCATGTCAAATAATTGTGGCCCGCCGGCAACGCCTGTTAAAAGTACGCGGAGTAATTGCATATCCATTTTACCTAATTCGGTCTGTGCGTCTTCAAATGTTTTTTGTATGCCGATGTTTGTCCAATCGGGTGAAGAAATAAATTTTTCGTTCAATTTTATATAGAGTGTTTTAGAAGTATCGTTCCATTTTTTTTCCAGCACCTTTGCGTCGTATTGCGTAGGCGCAGAAAAAAAGTAAGAACCTAAATCGTAAAACTCATTAATGAAGTGTGCTTTTTCTTTTATCAGTCTGCAAAATTCGGTAACAAAAATTTTATCCGCTTTATTATTTTTCGCAGCTAAAATGGGCATCATAGCATCAGCTAATTCAGTATCAGAATATGTGCGTAAATATTGTTGGTTAAACCATTTCGTTTTTTCGGGATCAAATTTAGCGCCTGATTTACTCACGCGCTCCAATGAAAATTCGTTTATTAATTCATCCAAAGTAAACAATTCTCGATTCCCGGGTCCATGCCATCCTAATAAAGCAAGCATATTAATAAATGCATCAGGATAATAACCGGCTTCGCGATACCCTGAAAATTTTTCTAAGGTTTGAGTTTTGGTATCTAATAATTCTCCATTTAATGGAAAAACAGGAAAGCCTAATCGGTCGCCATCGCGTTTACTTAATTTTCCATTTCCATCCGGACGAAGTAATAATGGTAAATGCGCAAATTCAGGCATCGAACTTTCCCAACCTAAATAACGATACAATAAAACATGTAAGGGTGCAGAAGGTAACCATTCTTCACCACGAATCACATGCGTAATTTTCATTGTATAATCATCCACAATATTTGCTAAGTGATACGTTGGCATACCGTCTGATTTGTACAATACTTTATCATCCATTTGCGCTGTATTCACTTGTACCCATCCACGAATTGCATCTTGAAAACGCACTTCTTCGTTACGAGGTAATTTAATTCGAATCACATAATTTTCATTGGCCTCAAGTCTGCGTTTTGTTTCTTCTTCAGGAAGAACTAATGAATTTTTTAAATTTTGTCGTGTAATCGCATTGTATGAAAACGTTCCTTTCGAAGCTTTCATGCGTTCACGAATTTCATCTAATTCTTCATTCGAATCAAATGCATAGTAGGCATAACCCGCTTTTATAAGCTGATCGGCATATTGCCAATACATGGCTTTGCGTTCGCTTTGTTTGTATGGAGCGTAAGCGCCATTTCCAAAGCCAACCCCTTCGTTTGGTTCGATGCCGCACCATTTTAAGGCTTCAATAATATATTCTTCAGCGCCTGGAACAAAACGTTCCTGGTCAGTATCTTCAATTCTTAATATAAAATCACCGCCGTGCTTTTTAGCAAAAAGATAATTATAAAGGGCTGTCCGAACGCCACCAATATGAAGCGGACCGGTTGGACTTGGTGCAAAACGTACTCTAACTCTTTTTTCCATTGATTTTTAATAGGGTAGCAAAGATAAAAAATAAACTTTAACATTTATTGATAAGGAATTTGGTCTTAAAAGGATTAATATTGTATATGGAAAAGCAAAATCACTTCACAAAAATTCTTAGTCTGAGCCTTTTATTTTTAATGCTTGGATTTTCAGCTGTAAAGGCTCAGGATGAAAAAAAGGCCGATGGTCTTGAATGGCATACTGATTTAATGAAAGCGGATGAGCTTTCGAAGAAAACCAAAAAACCAATTTTCGCTTTTTTTACTGGTAGCGATTGGTGCGGTTGGTGCATTAAATTACAAGCTAACGTTTTTTCGAAGCCTGAGTTTATTGAATGGGCTAAAAAAAATGTGATATTGTTAGAGTTGGATTTTCCACGACGCAAACAACTTTCTCCTGAATTAACAGCTCAAAATAATAGTATGCAACAGGCGTTTAATGTTACGGGGTATCCGGTGGTATGGATATTTAATACAGTAAAAAATAATAAGGAGAAAAAATTTATTATTGATTCTTATGGCTCTGCGGGATATCCTATGGATGCAGAGCCGGGTAAAGAAGAAGTTAAGTTTATAGCCGATGTAAATAAACTACTTAGCAGTAAACAACCCGCTGCGAAACCTTAAATCTAAAAATCAACTTTCACGTAAAACAGCGGTAAAAAACCGAGCTGATAGTTTTTAATTAAAGGATCAGCATTGATGTTTGAAGGGTCGGGCGCGTAACTTAAAGCGAGAACATTTTTAGTTCCCAGTACATTTACCAAATCAAAAGCAATTTCAACATTCGAGCGTTTTGCATTTATTTTATAGGCAATGCGTAAATCCCATCGCGTGTAAGGCGCAAATTGCAAAGTGTTTATTTTGCTTTCATCAGGCACCACATCCATAATAGCATTACTCGCTGCAATGTTTACAGGCGAGTAACGCTTACCGCCACCATACGTAAATTTAGTGGAGAAGTTGATGCTGTTCTTCTTTTTCTTGCCAACGCCATATTCTAAACCGGCTAATAAATTCATCATGTAATTTCCGTTAAAGTCGCTGTTGTATGTTTTGCCATTGCTGCCCGTGTATTTGCTGTCGTACAAACTTGCACTGTACATAATAAAATAATGCTTACTGAATAATTTTTCAACGGTAAATTCTAAACCATAATTATAACCGGTTCCATAATTTTGCATGTTGTATAATGGGAAGAAACGCGTAAATGTTGCGCCGCGATTAATTAATGATATACCTGATGGTCGCGCATAAACAGGAATATTCCATAAATATTGATAATACAATTCTGTTTTAAATCTTAAATAACGACTATGTTGTAATTCCCAACCTAACACAATATGATGCGCTTTACTGAAATCTAAATTTTTATTAGCCATCTCGCGGTCGGTGTTTGGAGTCATTACTCCATTTTTCACTAAGCTGTCGGGAATAGCAAAATAAACGTAAGTAGGTTGCATCTGACTATGCATGCCATAGGCTAAACTTAAAGTTTGATTTTGTTTGAATTGATAACGAATGTTTGCCCGCGGCTCAATGGTCCATTTATTATTTAAGGTTAAGAATTGCCCGTTCAATCCTAAATTCGTACTCCATTTTTCATTGAAGCGATGTGAGAAAGCGAAATAGGGTTGTAATAAATAAAAATCAGCTTTTGCATTCAGGCGACTTTTCCATGGCTTAATTAAAATATCACCTGCAATTGTGTCGTAAAGTGAATTAACTTTTACCTGATCAAAATATTCTACATGAAATTGATTCGCAAAAAACCCTGTTTTAAAACTATTGGCGGCATTTACTTTTCGTTTTATATACCATGATAACGTTGTTTTTGTTTCCTGCTGCGTGTAATCTAAAATATGTGGCAAGGTTGAGTCAGGAACATAATTAGCATCGCGTAATATCAAATAATGTTCGGCATTTATATATTGTGTACCAACTGCCAAAGTGGTTTTCATTAAGGTGCGTGGATTAAATGAGTACGTGTGATTTAACATAGCAACTCCCATATTGGTTGTGAAATATTGGTCACGGGTTTGGTCGCCATACAATTCACGTGGTTTCTCTCTCACCTTACTTAATAAAATACTGATAGAGCTTAAACCGCCAATGCCACTGAAACTAAACACGCCTGCTTTTTTGGTTGGAAAATTGAAACGGAAACCGCCATCCTGATATTGAGGAACAGCACTTGTTCCAAAACTAATCGGAATTTTAAATGCAGAAAATAAAGCGAGGGTAGAGTAGCGGTACGTTATGAGATAACTGGCGCCACTTTTTTTACTAAGCGGACCTTCCAAAGCGATTTCAGTTCCCAGAATACCAAACTGTACGGTGCGTTCGTGTTTTTCGTTATTACCATTCCGCATTTTTAAATCGAACACGCCGCCTAAAGCATTACTATAATTAGCAGGAAATGCGCCTGTGTAAAATTCGGAGTTCGCTAAATATTTATTGTTGATGATAGATTGTGGTCCTCCTGCTGAACCTGCTACTGCAAAGTGATTCGGGTTCGGAATATCCACTTCTTCCATGCGCCATAATAAACCTGAAGGAGAATTCCCACGAACAACAATATCATTTCTGCTATCATTTGTGCCTTGCACACCTGCAAAATTTTGGGCCATCCGCGCAGGATCGTTACGTGAACCCGCATAACGTTCGGTTTCTTCAATACTGAATTGTTTCATGTTAACGGCTTGCATATCGGTAACAACATCTTTACCATCATTAGCGTTAACTTCTACTTCAGCCATTTGCACTAAAGATTCTTCCATATCTAAATCCAAAATCGCTTCTTTTCCGCTGGTGACAATAATATCAGAAACTGGTACAGTATTATATCCTAATAAAAAGAACACAAATGCATTACGGCCAACAGGCACGTTTTTTAATTTGTAAAAACCATTAGCATCTGTAACTGCGTTAACTTTTTTAGAAGTATCGTTTTTTAATTTTACGATTACGCCTGGTAAACCAATACCTGTGGCTTTATCGCTTACTTTACCTTTTACGTTTTGCAAATAGTTTTGGGAATAAAAGCACAAGCTGCTAAATAAAAAGGCAATAAGTAGTAGGGTCTTTTTTATCATACTGGGATTAAAAATAGTAAAATTTATTAATAATGTTTTAGTTCTCTAATTGAAATTGCATTTAAGAGCAAACACATTTAATTTAAACGATTCGTGATCTGTTCTTTTACATTTCCTACGTGCTTTTGCCTTTGTTTCATGAATAACGCGAACTTCATGATGCGATTCGCCCAAAATACTCTGCTATTAACAAACACAAGTGTAATTTTTTTCTCACATGAGGCGAAAATAATCATGAGGGTAAAAATGCTAAAAATCCGTTTCATCTGCTTTGCCTTGAATAATTAATAATGATTAGCAATTGACTTTACAATAATTAAACCGTTTTTTGAGTATTTTTTTTTGTAAATAACGTTTGTATTTCCTTTAGCAATAAGCTCTGGTACTGAAGCATTGTTAGAGTTTACGGTTTCATTTGATTGGTTAATCATTTTTTTATCGATGCAAGAATTTAAGATTAACCCGGTAGCTAAAATAATTGTCATTGTTTTCATTGGCGTTGGTTTTAGTTGTTTTATACCAACAAATGTATAGGATGATGAGGGCTAGGGTAAATGGATTTCCGAAGGCCAATTTTTAAAATTTGAGATATTCGCCTCTAAAGATTAAAATGACTCAGGAAAATTTTGGAATTATTGATTTTCGCAAAAAAGAGCCCTAAGCTTGTAAATTTTGCAAATAATGAAGCCGATAAAGGTGGTTATTAAGAAAAGAAAATTAAAAAGTAAGGGGTTTTCCCTGATAAAAATCGAGCACTTTTAATTTAAAAAGATAATCAAACTTAGCCTGCAACAAATTACTTTGGGCATTAACCAAGCGTGTTTTGGCTGTATTAAAATCAAAAGCACTTATAGCGCCAACATTAAATTTTTGTTGTGCATAGTTAAAGGATTGTTCCGAAGCTTCCACGGATGCTTTTGATGAAGCGTATTTATTTAATGCTGCCCTTGCATTGGCATAAGCCTGCGCAATGTTTTTATATAAATTCTGCTCAGCTAAATCTTGTCCTAGTTTTGCATATAGTGTATTTAATTTCGCATTTTTTACTGACGTATACGTTTGTAATCCGTTATACAATGGAACACTTATTGTAACGCCAACGCTTTTGTTAACGTTATTACTAAACTGATTACTGAAGGGCGTATTCTTAAAAATCGGATCTTGCTTTGCATAGGTTAAAGGAGTTGTGCCAAGATAACCTAGAGTGTCGGTAGAAGTGTTGTAGCCAACAACATCTTTTGCAAGCCCCGAATAACCAGTACCGATGGAGCCATTTAAACTAATAGTAGGACTAACCTTTCCTTTGGCAGCCAACAAGCTTTTTTCTGCCATTAATAAATTATACTCAGCGCTTTTTATTGAGGGTTGATTTTTTAAAGCGATTTCATATATGTTCTGTGGACTCAATACTAATAAGCTTGCCGATTGAACATCCACATCAGGTCTTGCTACATTAAAATTATTTAGCGAATCTAAATTCATTAATTGTTTTAAGGTTAACATGGCAATCTGAAAATTATTATCGGCGCTCGTTACGTTTACTTCCTCGGTTGCTAATTGGGCTTTCACATCGTATACCGAACTTTTTGCAAGCGTTCCGGCCTCTGCTAATTTTTCGGTTCGATCCAATTGTTCTTTAGTAATATCAAATTGTCCATGCGCAATTTTCAATAATTCGCCGCAATAAATAACATTAATGTAAGCGGTGGCCACATTTAACGACAAATCATTTTTTTGTTGTTTAACGTTTTGCGCACCTGCCAAATAAGAATATTGGGTAGCTTTTATATTATTCCATTGTGCTAATCCCGACCACAACACCACGTTACTTGAAATATAAAAGTTTTGTGATAATACTTGTGTGTTTGCAAATGTATTGGTGTAACGGTCAATAGTTCGTCCAAAATTGTAAGTGTGCGCTGCTCCAGCATTAAAACTTGGTAAAACAGCAGCTTTGGTTTGATTGGAATTATTTTTATTTATTTGGTTATTGATTTCAGCTTGTTGCAACATTATATTATGCTTTAATGCATAATCAACACATTGCTCTAAGTTCCATTCACTTTGTGCTTGGGCGCCAATGGCAACTAATAAAAAGGCTATTAAAAAGTTCTTTATCATAATCAAAGCTCAAAATTACCTAAAAAACCGAGCTTTTAGGGTTTATTGTGGCAATGGATATATGCTTGTATAAACGGTTTTGGGCAAGGATATTCAACTTTTAATGTTTACAAGTAATGTAACAAAATCAAGTCCTTGCGTTATGCTTTATTAAATTTGAATCATGCGCATTTTGTCCCTTTTAATCCTATTGCCTACGCTGTTATTCCCACAGTTAAAAAAAGAATATTACGATAGCGAACAAACTAACCTGAAGAGTGAAACCGATTATTATAAAGGCATGCCTCATGGGCCGCATTACGAATATTTCAAAAACGGAAAACTAGCACGTAAAGGGCATTATTATCGCGGAAAAGAGGATAGCACTTGGGTATTTTATTTTGAAGACGGAGGGGTAAAGGCCGTCGAACATTTTTTACGCGGCAAAAAAAACGGCACCAATATCTATTATTTTAAAAATGGAAAAATAGCTCAAATCACAAAATTCAAATTGGTTATAAAAAACAATATCACTTTTGATTGGGCCGATAGTACATGGACTTCCTATTACGAAAACGGAAAAGTGAAAAGTTTAGAAAATTTTGAGAGCGGTAAAAAAGAAGGCGACTGGACTTATTATCACGAAAACGGACAAATTGAAAGCAAAGGAAAATTTGAAAATGATAAAAAAGAAGGCGATGTAAATAGATTTTTTCCGTCTGGTAAGCCTGCCGCTAAACAGCATTATTGTGCTGGAAAACCTTGTGGTAAATGGCAAGAGTATTATGAAAACGGACAAAATAAATTTGAGGAAGAGTATAAAGATAGCACGCTTTATTTATGGAGCATGTGGGATGCAAAAGGTAAACAAGTAGTATCAAACGGTAACGGTTATATTTCTGCTTATTATGATTCAGGCTACATTCGCGCTTTGGGTCGGTATAAAAACGGATTACAGGATAGTTTGTGGCGCTTTTTTCACCCTAATGGCGAGTTAGATTATGAAGCTACATATCGAGAAGGTATTTTAAACGGATATTATTCTTCATACTACGTTAATCACAAAATAAAAAGTGAAGGCGCTTTTATTAATGGGAAGAAAAATGGCCTTTGGAAATTTTACGACAAAGAAGGAAAGTTGGAAATGGAAGGAAATTTAAAAGATGGCTTAAGAGATGGTGGATGGATTTATTATTACTCTAATACTAAAAAAGAATCGGAAGGTAATTTTGCGGATGACAAACAAACTGGCACCTGGCACTATTATTACAGAACCGGCGAAAAATGGAAACAAGGCGACTTTACTGCAGGCATAAAAAACGGAACCTGGACCACCTGGTTTGAAAACGGGACTAAATTACAAGAGGGTCAGTATTTAGATGGAAAAGAAAACGGATTATGGCAATCGTGGTGGGATAATGGGACGTTAAAAGACAAAGGCACTTTTACCAAAGGATTAATAACAGGCGAATGGGAAGGCTGGTACACCAATGGAACCTCAAATTATAAAGGAAAATATAACGATAAAGGTAAGAAGCAAGGTGACTGGTTATATTGGTTCGAAAAAGGCACCTTTCGTGAAAAATGTAGTTATGTAAACGGCATTAAGCATGGTAATTATATTAGTTATTATGAAAGAGGTGGTTTTGTTGATACAGAAGGAAAATACAGAAAGGGTCATCAAAACGGAACATGGAAATACTATTACGAAACGGGTGGTATCTTAAAAAGCCAGAGCTTTAGTAATGGCCATTTAGATGGGAAATGTGTGACCTATAATCAAAATAATGGCATACAAAGCATCAGCAATTATAAAGTTGTAGCGGATAAGCGTAAAGGGAAGCGAACGGTACAAAGTGTGCCAGACGGTGATTGGATTTTTTACGATAAAAACGGCAAGGAAATAAGTAGGATAACCTACGATAACGGAGTAAAAAAATAATTTGTATATTTACCTCATATGAAAAGCTTTAAACCACTTTTTTATTCGTTAATTCTAATTTCTGCGTTATTAATTTTCAGCTTTTGTAAAGGAGAAAAACCGGATGATACCGAAGATTCAACTACCGGGACTACCAGTGCTATAGATAATAAGCAAATAAGTGCTCAGAATGTATTTAACTCCATTCCGGCCCGCGCTGAAATTGTTAGACTTATTGGAGAATCAAAAATAGATTATGATCCAAGTTATTTAAACAATCCTGATGTGGCTTCTAAATATTCTTTAGAAAATTCACGCGCTTTAAATTTAGGGACTTATGGTGCCGATTTAAGTGTGGCAGGCGCTTTCGATCAAACACAAGAGAGTATGTTGTTTTTAAAATGCGTAAATATTTTATCAAAAAATTTAGGAGTTAGTACTGCATTCGATCAGCACATGATGGACAGAATGGAAGCCTATAAAGAAAACCGCGATTCCACTTTAGAAATTATTGCACAGTCTTTCCGTAAGGCAGATGAGTTTTTAAAACAAAACGACAGACCAGGAACTTCAGCTTTAATTTTATCAGGTTCTTGGATTGAAGGTATGTATGTTTCTGTTCAAATCGCAAAAAAAATTAATTCAGAAAGCATTATCAAAACTATTTTAAAGCAAGACGAATCGTTAAAACATTTAATTAATATGGTGGAAGCATCTAATGTTAGCGCAGATGCAAAATACGTGACCGACGGACTAAATGATTTGAAAATTAGCTTTGATGAAGCTGGCAAGAAAAAAACGTTCACTCTTGAAACTATTAAAGACATTTGTGATAAAACAAATGCGCTCCGTAAAAAAATAGTTGAAACCTACTAGAAGTAAATAACAGTAGAACTTCTATATTTCAGTTTTTAGTGAAATGAACAAGAGATAAAGAAACTTTTACAAAACAGCGGTTCTACTATTTATTGGCGGTAGCCTTTAATAAACTCTACAAAAAACTTTACTTTTTCTTTATCAATATCTGGATATAAACCGTGACCTAAATTCGCAATGTATTTTTGCGAACCAAAAGCATCCAACATTTTTTTTGTTTCTGTTGCAATTGTTTTTTCATCAGCGTAAAGCAAACATGGGTCGGCGTTTCCTTGTAATGTTTTTGTCCCCGCTTGTTTACGTGCTGTGAAAGGATTAATAGTCCAATCTAAACCAATGGTGTTACATTTTAGTTTTGAAATTTCTTCAACGGCGTAATGCGCATCTTTTGCAAAAACAGTAATTGGCGCAAGAGGTTGTATCGCATCACAAATTTTAGAAATGTATTTTAAAGAGAACTCATAAAACTGATCAGGCGCCAAAACTCCTGCCCACGAATCAAATAACTGAATCATATCAGCGCCGCTGTTTACTTGTGCTTTTAAATAATTAATAGTGCTTTGTGTAATTTTTTCTAAAAGTATATGCGAGAGTTGAGGTTCAGTATATAAAAATTTTTTGGCTTTGCTGAATGTTTTACTGCCGCTTCCTTCAATCATGTAAGCGAAAATAGTCCAAGGTGCGCCGGCAAAACCAATTAATGGCACTCGATTATTTAAATTTTGTTTCGTTAATTTTAAAGCCTCCATTACGTAACGCAAATCATTTTCATCAGCAACACGTAATTTATCAATATCGTTTTTCGACTTTACTGTTTTTTCAAACCAAGGGCCTTTAGCTTCAATCATTTCATAAGGCAAACCCATTGCTTCAGGTATCACCAAAATATCTGAAAAAATAATGGCAGCATCTACACCTAAAATATCTACAGGTTGAATTGTAACTTCACAAGCTAATTCAGGATTTTTTACAAACTCAATAAAATTTTTTGCTTTACTGCGTGTGGCGCGATACTCCGGTAAAATTCGTCCTGCTTGACGCATTAACCAAACCGGAATGCGCTCTGTTTGTTCGCCCTTTGCGGCTCTTAAAACTAAATCGTTTTTTAACATAATCAGGAGCAAATCTAAACAAAAAATATACAAGTGGTAGTATTAATTAGACGAGTGGCAGTTGCTTTTTAGGCCCGGAATCATATCTTTATCATTCTTAGAACTTATAATATGAAAAAACTTTTAGTATGGATTGCAGTATTCGGCTTTAGCACTTTGTTTAGTCAAACCGAAAGAACTCACGCATGCGCGGTAGGCAAAATTGCTGCTTATAAAAACAGTTTGGCTTTAAGTCAGCGTGTTTCATCACCAAGTGTATTTATATCGCACGAAAAAGCTTACGATGTTCATTTTGTGCATTTAATGTTGAATTGTGAGCGCACCACAAAATATATTAGTGGTGGTGTGAGAACAGTGGCAACGGTTACGGCCGCTTCATTAGACACTTTCATGTGTTTGCTTTCAGCTGTTCATACTATTGATTCAATACGCATTAATGGTGTATTAAGAACAG